>NZ_PGFJ01000002.1:1200000-1500000 GCF_002797815.1 Mucilaginibacter auburnensis | reverse complement strand
ATTTTAAATTGGTAACCATTGTTGACCCTGGAATAAAGATAGAAGAAGGTTACAAAGAGTATGATGAAGGAGTAGCTAAAGGTTACTTCGCTACTTACCCCAACGGTGAGTTGTACACCGGCAGCGTTTGGGCTGGCCGCAGCCACTTCCCGGATTTTTTCAGTGAAGACGTCCGCGAATGGTGGGGTAACGCATTTAGAAGCTTGACAGATGTTGGTGTAGAAGGTTTTTGGAACGATATGAACGAGCCTGCTGCATGGGGGCAAAACATCCCGCCAATAGTAAAATTTGGAGAACGCTACATGCCGGAGGTGAGGAACGCTTACGGCATGCAAATGTCTCGTGCTACGCAGGCCGGTACCAAAAAGATATTAGAGAACCAGCGTCCTTTCATACTTACCCGTGCTGCCTATGCCGGTACGCAACGTTACTCAGCCATCTGGACCGGTGACAACTCTGCCAGTGATGAGCACATGTTATTTGGTCAGCGTTTGGTGAATAGCTTGGGCTTAGGCGGTTTTTCTTTCATAGGTGTTGATATTGGAGGCTTTATGGGCAATCCATCGCCTCAATTAATGGTGCGCTGGAACTCACTTGGTGTTTATACCCCGATGTTCCGCAACCATGCCGCGCAGGGTATGAACATGCGGGAGCCGTGGGAGTGGGGAGAAGAGAACGAGAACATCATCCGTAAGGATATAGAACAACGATACAAACTGTTGCCTTACATTTATTCGGGCTTTTACCAATCTACCCAAACCGGCTTGCCGCTTAGCCGTACGCTGGCCATCGACTATACATGGGATGAAAACGTTTATAAAGAGCGCTTTCAAAATCAAACCCTGTTTGGCGACGCGTTATTGGTGGCTCCTGTAATTAGTACTGAACAAGCGGCAGACGTTTATCTGCCCGAAGGTGAGTGGTATCGCTTTAGTACTGATGAGCATTTTGAGGGCAATCAGACTGTCAATGTACCTTCACCTTTAAATGACTTGCCAGTATTTGTTAAAGGCGGAAGCATAATACCGATGCAAAGTTTGGTGCAAAGTACTTCTGATGAATGCGATGGTATATTGCAAATCCACGTTTGGAACGGTGCTGTAGCTAATGAATATGTTTATTATGAAGATGATGGCATCAGCTACAATTATGAGAAAGGGGAATATTATAAGCGTGTTATCTTATTTAGTCCGGAGGAGAGAAGTATATCATTCAGTGCTGTAGAAGGGAGTTATACATCGAGGTTCAATAAATTGCAGATTGTATTGCATGGTTTTGATGGGTTAGAGGTGATTGAGCGCGAGAGTAGTAATGAAGCGCTAACCGTAAACTTTTAAAAGCGTCATTGCGAGGTACGAAGCAATCCCGAGCGACAAGCCGCTGATAGATTGACCGCCATTGCAAAATTGATTATCTGTCGATTCGGATTACACAGTTCGGGATTGCTTCGTGCCTCGCAATGACGCGGTGATGAGTTTGTAGTTAAAAAATAAAGCCCTCCGGATACACTCCGGAGGGCCTTGATATATATTGAGTTAATTATTGTAGCTTATTTCACTTCTTCGAAGTCAACATCAGTTACATCATCAGCTGCGCCTTGTGCGCTACCAGCGTTACCGCCTGCCTGACCTGCATCGGCACCTGGTTGCTGACCGGCCTCTGCTGAAGCTTTGTACATGTCCTCAGAAGCTGCGGTCCATGCAGTGTTCAACTCGTTTTGAGCTACCTCAATGTCAGCTAAGTTTTTAGATGCGTAAGCAGCTTTCAATTTAGTTAAACCTTCCTCAATAGGCGCTTTTTTGTCAGCAGGTATTTTGTCACCGTACTCTTTCAGTTGTTTTTCTGTAGAGAAGATCAAAGCATCGGCACCATTCAGTTTTTCAACTTCTTCTTTTGCCTTTCTGTCAGCATCAGCGTTAGCTTCAGCCTCATCTTTCATCTTTTTGATCTCTGCATCAGTCAAACCTGAAGAAGCTTCAATACGTATTTTTTGCTCTTTACCGGTAGCTTTATCTTTAGCAGATACGTGTAATATACCGTTGGCATCAATATCAAACGTCACTTCAATTTGAGGCACGCCACGAGGTGCTGGTGGAATACCATCCAGGTGGAAACGGCCTATGGTGCGGTTTTGTGCTGCCATTGGGCGTTCACCTTGTAAAATGTGGATCTCAACAGATGGCTGACTGTCTGACGCGGTTGAGAACACTTCCGATTTTTTGGTCGGGATAGTAGTGTTTGATTCGATCAGTTTGGTCATTACACCGCCCATAGTTTCAATACCTAATGAAAGCGGAGTAACGTCTAACAATAACACGTCTTTCACTTCACCGGTTAATACACCACCTTGAATAGCTGCACCAATAGCAACCACCTCATCAGGGTTAACACCTTTTGAAGGCGCTTTTCCAAAGAATTTTTGAACAGCATCCTGAATAGCAGGGATACGGGTTGAACCACCCACTAAAATAACTTCGTCAATATCGCTGGTGCTGTAACCTGCATTTTTTAAAGCGGTTTTGCAAGGCTCAATGGTGCGTTTAATTAGGCTGTCAGCCAGTTGCTCAAATTTAGCACGGGTTAAAGTTTTAACCAGGTGTTTTGGCACGCCATCGCCGGCACTGATGTATGGCAGGTTAATTTCTGTTTGGGTTGAGCTTGATAACTCAATTTTAGCTTTCTCAGCAGCTTCTTTCAAGCGCTGTAAAGCCATTGGGTCTTTGCGCAGGTCAATGCCTTCGTCGCTTTTAAACTCATCAGCCATCCAGTCAATAATCACCTGGTCAAAGTCGTCACCACCTAAGTGTGTATCACCATCAGTTGATTTTACTTCGAAAACGCCATCACCTAACTCCAGTACAGATACGTCATGCGTACCACCACCGCAGTCAAATACAGCAATTTTCATGTCTTTGTGCGCTTTATCCAAGCCATAAGCTAAAGCAGCAGCAGTAGGTTCGTTAATGATACGGCGAACTTTTAAGCCTGCAATTTCGCCGGCCTCTTTAGTAGCCTGACGCTGCGCATCGTTAAAGTAAGCAGGTACGGTAATAACCGCTTCTGTAACTTCGGTACCTAAAAAGTCCTCAGCAGTTTTTTTCATTTTCTGCAAAATCATGGCAGAAATTTCCTGCGGAGTATATTTACGGTCGCCAATTTCAACGCGAGGTGTGTTATTGTCGCCTTTTACAACGCTGTAAGGCACACGCTCAGCTTCTTTAGTAACCTCGTTGTATTGGTTACCCATGAAGCGTTTGATAGATGAAATGGTTTTGGTTGGATTGGTAATAGCCTGACGTTTTGCAGGATCACCTACCTTACGCTCGCCATTGTCGATAAAAGCTACTACTGACGGCGTAGTACGTTTACCCTCGCTGTTAGCAATAACTACGGGCTCGTTACCCTCCATTACGGCCACGCAAGAGTTTGTTGTTCCTAAGTCGATTCCGATTATTTTAGACATATTGATTATATTTCTTGTTTTATGATTATAAACCTAACATGGCAGTATTAACAAGGGCTGTGCCAATCTGGGTTTGTCATAATTTTTGAGGTGAAAGGTGAAAGGTGAAAGGTGAAAGGTATAATTTAGGCAGGATTTGGTTGGAAAATGGTGACAGGTTGGCAGAAATTAATATATTTAGATATGCTCAAGACGGTGTTGTTCTCAATATTATTTACGTTTGTTATCTTAATTGTTAGAGCACAATCGTTGCCAACAAAAAAAGAACAAAACGATTTTTTAAAATGGTATGTTCAAACCAGAAATCTGGTTCCATTAGATTCAATCAAATATAATTCACCCTTCCATGTTGATTTAACAAATATTCCCTTACTTACACAATTTACCAAAAATGAAAGGAGTTTTTTACTCAAGCAAACAATAAATGGCAGGCAACTTTTGGTGGATTCCACTACTTTAAAGACACGACTTTTTGTAGATACCAAAAAGCAACAAGTAGAGAACTATATTAATTTCTTGTCAATGCCTGCATTTACATCCGATAGAAAAATGGTTTTTATAAGTTGGAGCATCTGGTGCGGAGAGGCTTGCGGCGAAGAGAGTATTGACATTTTTATTAAAACGGCTAAAGGTAAATGGCGTAAGTTGAAAACTGTTGTGCCAGTGATTATGTTTTGAAAACAATACCTTTACTCCCAACAAAACCCCATAAAAACTGTTAAAAGCAAACATTAATAAACAACATTTATGTCTGAGCATATACACGACACCAGTCACATTACTTACGAGAGCCTTTTAGCCGGTAACGAAAAGTTTATTGCAAAGGCCCTGGAGCAAGATCCGGAATACTTTGAAAAACTGGCCAACGGACAAAAGCCGCCGGTTTTATGGATAGGTTGCGCTGATAGCCGTGTTCCGGCTAACCAGATCACCAATACCCAGCCGGGTGAGATATTTGTTCACCGTAACATAGCCAACATGGTTATTCATACAGATATGAACATGCTGAGTGTATTAGACTATGCCGTTAACGTATTAAAGGTAAGACACGTAATTGTGACCGGACATTATGGTTGTGGTGGTGTTATAGCAGCAATGACTAACAAGGAGTTCGGCTTGATTGACAACTGGCTGCGCCACATTAAAGATGTTTACCGCCTGCACCATGATCAATTAGAGCGCATTGAAGACGAAACCGACCGCACCAATCGCCTGGTTGAGTTGAACGTTATTGAGAACGTATATAATCTTTGTAAAACAACCATCGTTCAAAACGCATGGGCCTCAGGTCAGGACTTATCTGTACATGGCTGGGTTTACAGCATTGAAACCGGTAAGATTAAAGATATGGGCGTAAGCACCCGCAATAATCAGAATCTGGACGAGGTGTTCCGGTTTCAATAGAGTTCATAGTTGATAGATCATAGTTCATAGTAAATTAATACTATGAACTATGATCCATGAACCATCAATCTATCCCAGGAAAGGATACCTGTAATCCTTTGGCGGATCAAAAGTTTCCTTAATTGTTCTTGGCGATACCCAGCGCAGCAGGTTGATCATGCTGCCTGCTTTGTCATTAGTCCCGGAGCCGCGGGCGCCGCCGAACGGCTGCTGCCCAACAACTGCCCCGGTTGGTTTGTCGTTTATGTAAAAGTTGCCGGCCGCATTGCGTAACGCGTAGGTAGCCTTATCAATAGCATACCTGTCTTGCGAAATAATACTTCCGGTTAGTGCATAAACAGAGGTTTTGTCTACCACCTCTAATGTCTCGTCAAATTTGTCGTCTTCGTAAACGTAAACTGTTAGTACCGGCCCGAATAGTTCGGTACACATGGTTACGTAATATGGGTCGGTTACTTTTAACACGGTTGGCTCAATAAACCAGCCCTTGGTTTTGTCGTAACCGCCACCTGCTACTATTTCTACACCGCTGTCGGCTTTGGCATTGTCAATGTATTTTGCCAGTTTGTCAAATGAAGCTTCGGTGATAACGGCATTCACAAAATTGCCAAAGTCTTCCACCGGACCCATTTTGATGGTAGCCAGATCGCGCTGCATCAATTCTTTAACCTGTGGCCAAAGCGACGCAGGGATATAAGCCCGCGATGCAGCAGAACATTTTTGTCCCTGGTACTCAAACGCGCCACGAACCAAAGCAGTACTCACTACTTCGGCATTGGCGCTGGCGTGGGCCAGTACAAAGTCTTTACCACCGGTTTCGCCTACTATGCGCGGGTAGCTTTTGTATTTGTGGATGTTGTTACCAATGGTTTGCCAGATGGTTTGAAACACAGGGGTAGATCCCGTAAAGTGTATACCTGCAAATTCCGGGTGACTGAATATTACATCACCGGCTACGGGGCCATCTACATAAATGAGGTTAATAACACCCGGCGGCAAGCCTGCTTCCAGAAACACCTGCATCAGTACGTTAGCGGCATAGATCTGCGTGTAAGCCGGTTTCCAAACCACTACGTTTCCCATCATGGCGGCTGATGTTGGCAGGTTACCCGCAATAGCCGTAAAGTTGAATGGCGTAAGCGCGAAAACAAAGCCCTCTAACGGACGCTGTTCCACGCGGTTCCAGATGCCTTTTGGGGATATTGGCGGTTGCTGCTGGTAGATCTCCGTCATGTAATGCACGTTGAAGCGCAAAAAGTCTATGATCTCACAAGCAGAGTCTATCTCGGCCTGGTAAGCGTTTTTTGACTGCCCCAGCATGGTGGCAGCGTTTATTTTCATGCGGTACGGACCGGCCAGCAATTCGGCGGCTTTCAGGAAGATGGCTGCGCGATGCTCCCATGGTAGGCGTTCCCAGTCGGCCTTGGCAGCTAAAGCGGTATCAATGGCAGCGGTAACTGTTGAGGCATCGCCTTCAGAAAAAGTTGCTAAAACGTGTTGATGGTCGTGTGGAGGGCGAATCTCTAATTTAGTACCTGTGCGTACTTGTTGATCGCCAATATACATAGGGATATCGATCAGCGTCGAGCGAGCCTCGGTAAGCGCCGATTGTAGTAAAGCGCGTTCCCTGCTGCCGGCAGCATAGTTCAATACCTCCTCGTTGTGCGGTGTGGGCACATTGAAAAAGCCTTTGAGCATAATATACAGTTAATGGAAATCAAATGTAACAAAAATGTGTTAGATATTCTGCAAGTTGGGAGAGGCAGAAAAGTCGGGGAGATGTAATTTTTGTTGAGGATGGTTGAGCCGTGTTTTGTTACACAGAAATAGATGTAATAGCTGAAACGCCTGTAACAGGTTTAGGTGTTAAGTCGTTGTTTTTTAGTGATTTAATAAATCTGTCTGTAACAATGTGCAACAACTTTTACGTCAGGGTTTTTGAGTTGATATATTGATTAAGTTGCTGATATTTAAGTTATTGAAAAATGGGGTGGTTGAACTTTTTTGTGTAACAAGATTTGATCATTGTCATTGCGAGCGATAGCGTGGCAATCTCTGGTCCGCTGACAGGGTAGGGTACCGGAACACCATTGAAAACGGAAATGTGCAACTCCAAAAGTGGGTAAGGCCTGCCGAAAAACCGGGCCATGCGTAAAGGACTTGTGCGGGGAAGGATTTTTTCGGCTTGATTTTTTGGTTACTTTTTCATCAAGGAAAAAGTGACTAGGCCGCCGCGGCTATGAGCGGTAATGAAGCGACAAATAGTCCGCCCTTGCAACAACGTTATCTTACTTTTCTCTTGATAGAAAAGTAACAAAAGATCAAGTCGGTAGCAAGGCTTCTCTGCCGCACAGTGCCTTTACCCTGCAAACAAATGCGCCACGGCTACGTCCCGCCGCGGCGGACTAAACTTTGCAGCGGCCTAACCTGCAACCGCGACGTTACTGATGCCTTCCTACCGCACTATCCCACCTGCGCATTTGTTTTTCGCCCGAAGCTTTGCTGCTAACTGAGTTAAAAAACAATTTTTACGTCTTCTTTATAGTTCTGTAAAGTGCCGTTGAGGCTGGCTGTCCAGCCGTCAATAAATACCTTGCCGTTTTTAATAGCTGATGCAAAATCATCCGTACTGATTTTTTCGCTGTTGGTAATGTAATAATGGGTGCCAATTTTGTAGATGTGATCTTCTACTACAACTTCGGGCACTTGTGTAGGCTCGTCTAAACCAAGCGTGAAAATCATGTTGTAAATACGGCTTAACGCATCAATACCATTTAAATTGATTGAAATTTGTGCATTATCGTCAATTTTAAGTTGCGGCGCGTCTATACTATCAAACACCTTAAAGCCGATATCGGGTATTTGTTTTTTGTCTTCATCAAATATGCCACTCTTAGTATTTTCAACTTCAATGTCTTGTGCAATCTTCTCACCCGCTCGTTTTAAACGTTCTACGGTAATGCTTGATATTACTGGTGGCAAATTATTTTCGACACAAAACTTGTAAGCTGATTTATCTGCTTTTATGGGTTCATCAATTTGGCAGAGTATGAATTTTCTATTACCACCATCTTTGTTCAAATCCATGACGGCGTGCCCGGTTGTACCGCTACCTGCAAAGAAGTCGAGTATTATTTCTTCGTCTTTCACGAGAAAATTAACTAAATACTTTATTAGTGATATCGGTTTGGAAAAATCAAACACTTTACTGCCGAATAGTTCTTCAAGTTGACTTGATGCAGTTTCATTAGTATCAACGTTCCCATTTTCTTTATCCAATTGTGGACTAGTTATTCTATCTCTTAAGAAGTTAGTAGGTGTTTTATAACTCTCGTCTTCGAATCTTTGAAATCTAATTGAGAATTTTTTGGATTTTACAATGAATGTTGTTCCCTTAACTACCTCATTATTAAGAAAAGTTTGCTGCCACTTGAATCTACCTTGTACCGAAATATCTTTGTTAGGTATCCCTTTTTCAATTTTTATCGGCTCTAATAATTGAATTCTGTGATATGTTCCTGCCTCATAAATACCATCCGCCCAATTGAATTTAATTTTTTCTTTAGGAATAACCAACTTGCCGATACCGTTCCCGTCATTCAATAAAGGTTGATCGCCACCGTCGAGTTCCTCGCCAAAATATTTATAATTGTTTTTGTTTTTTTCATAACATAGTATGTACTCGTTGGTTTTTCTTGATTTATTTGATAGGCCCGGCGGAGTTGCTGTCTTAGTCCATGAAAATATTTCGACAAAATTTTCCTCCCCAAAAACATCGTCACAAAGTAGTTTCAAATTCGCTTGTTCATTGTCATCAATGCTTATAAATATCGCGCCGTCAGGGCTCAATAAGTCTCTTGCTAACAACAGACGTGGATATAGAAATGCTAACCAACCATTATGGCTTTTTTTAGTTTTAAAGCTAAAATCCATCCGGTCAAAATCGTTTTCACTCAAAGTAGTCAAACCCAGTACTTCCGCTTCTTCCTTGTCAAATTTGTCGGGGTAGACAAACTCGTCTTTTGTAGTATTATATGGCGGGTCTATGTAAATGCACTTAATTTGTCCGCTGTAGTAATTCTTTAAAATTTTTAGGCTATCTAAATTGTCGCCTTTAAGCACGAGGTTTTGGGTGGTGTCTATATGCTTGCTTAACGCGGTATTCAGGCGTAGTTCTTTTTCTGTTTTTTTTGCATATTTGGCCCTTGCAAAGTTTCTTCCCACAAAGTTCAAACCGTATCCGTTTACTTTTTCGTCAACGGGCAATCCTAAAACAGCCTTTAGTTCCTCAAGGTTTATTTCGGTATCGCGTATTACATTAGGGTAATTCTCTTTCAAAAAGCTTAATAGTTTGTTCTCGCTGTTTTCTGTTCCAACAACGTTAAAGCCTGCCTGTATAAATTCCTGTGATGCCATTTTTACGCCTTGTTTATCAATGTCGCTAATTGTGTTCTATTGATACGTTCTTTGTATGATATTTTAATATTTTGATCTTTGTAATGCTCACTAAGCGCATCAAAGTATTTTTTAGCAAAATCAATTTTTCCTTTCTCATTAGGAGGTATATCTGTTGATGTTTTGTATCCTTTAGCCTCTACCACTAAAAATACTTTATTACCTTCAGCTCCTTTAATGGCATAGCAGAAGTCGGGATTGTAGTCGCCCAAAGGGGTTTTAATTTTTAGGCGAGGCAGCTTACCGAAAATTTCAATACTGTCCATGTCGGGGTCTTGCTCTACAATTTCTAATTCAAAGTCGCTGTCGTACTCAATCACATCTTCAAAAACCCACTTTGTTTTTAACGAAAAATCGTTTACAATATCCTTTTGAAATTTACCAACGCTTCCGGTATCTAAGTACGTTTTTCCGCTTTCGGTTTTGAATACATTAGGTAATGCTGTCGCGTTAATGCCATCATACCTAATGTTAGCCTTGAGCATTTTGAGTAAGTTGTTATTAATTATTTGAGAAATTTCCCGCTGGGCTTGCTCCGGATTGTTTAGAAGCATTTTGCTTTTAAAATCAGTGCTCAAAGCATTAAACACATTAACTATAAATGACAGCGGTGTTTTAGTATTGTTAGCCAAGGTGCGCACTAATGCCAGATAATCAACTTTATTTTTGTAGGTAGCCGTGTCAATCAGTTTCTCTGTTATAGCACCTTGTTGGCCAATTTTATCTGCGCTTAACTCAGCACGTACCGTTTGTAATAAAATTTCTTCAATATTTAACGCCTCAATATCTGTTTTTATGTTTTTAATGAGTTGTTTTTCACTCTCATCATTTAAACTGTCCAGAATATAAAAAGCATTTTTGTTAATGGTATTCCAAAGGTTTTGAAACTCTTGCAAATGCGTAGCCTTGATAAAAATCTTCTTTTTATCTTTCTTTTTCTCGCCTTTTTGAACGTAGGTATTAGCGTCGGTTGCAAACAGGCCCTCCAGTGGTTTGACTTGTTCAGGGGGTAAGTTTTGTTGTTTAAGTATGGCAGCAAAGTCGGGAGATTTTTCGTAAATCCGTTGTCCGTCAACTATTGCTTTCCTAATAATCATTTTATTTTCTTTCAGTACATCATCAACCAGCATAACCGCTGTGTCATCATCAAAGCCCCATTTTTCCTGTAGCGCTTTAACCAGTTCCTGCTCTGTAAATGTATTGGCAACCAAAAAGGAGTTACTTAAAATCTCATTTTGAATAGCTTCTACAAAGCCCTGCTCTTTACTTGAAACCAGAACATCCAGGTTGTTTATTTTCCAAAACTTTTCCTGATCATCATTCAGGTTTTTTAGTGTGTTACGTTGTAATTGTTGATTTACACTAATGCGTAGGCCGCGGCCTATTTGCTGCAACTTAGAAATTTCGCTGCCTTGATTTGATAACTTGCAAATGGTGAATACATTAGGATTATCCCATCCCTCCTGTAATGCCCATATAGAGAAAATGAAACGGGTAGGACTATCAAATGAAAGCAGTTTCTTTTTATCTTTCAGAATTTCGTCAACACCCTCTTTTATTTTTTCGTCGGCATTTCCTTTGTCACCTGAGAAGTAGCCTTTATGAACCTGCAACTCGTTATCGCTGTTAAAGTCTTTCAGTAGATACCTATAATAATCAGTCGTTTGGTCAAGTTCACTTAAAACCCCATTGTATTGTTTTAAATACTCTTCTTCAAATATTGTTTTTACTTTAGGATTGTCTCCGCGAAACAAACTTGTGTCGCTTTCCATAAAAAACAAAGTGAGGGCTTTTATCCCTTGCTCATACAAGGTTTGTTCTTTTTCAAAGTGTATTTTAATAGTTTCTTTGATCATTGCCCCCAATGATTGGTCAGACAATGAGTAGTCTACTTTTTCAATTGTGTCGTCGGCTAAAACAATGGTATCCTTATTTATTTTTTTTATGCTTTTATTGTTAAATTTTTCGCCAACGCCTAAAATCCGTTTTACTACAATTCCATTTATAAGTGTGCTTACAATTGCTTTTTTATTATCAATAGCTATTAATGTATCTGTACTTTCAACAACATCTTGAGTATATACAACAATTTTCTTTACCAGACTTTGCCTGAAAGAGGAAATGCTGTCCATTACATAGGCTACGTTTGATAAAGGTAAGCTGTCCTTTTTCTTAGGGAAAGTAGCACCGAAACGTAAGTAGTAATTGTTAAATCCATCAAAATAGGTTTTAAAAGCATTACCTTCAAAACGGTGAGGCTCGTCCATTATCACAATCGGGTTTAAGCGCTTTAAGCATTCCAGATAGGATTTTGGTGGGTCCTGATTATTTACATATAGTTCAGGCTGATTTATATCGTTTCCTAACGGGCGATTTAGTATGTTGTCCTTGCTGTTAAACGAGCTGGGCGTCATCACTAAAACCGACAAATGAGCCGTGGAAATAAATTGCTTTATAGCTGAAACGTTTCCTCCTTCATAAACAAAGGTTTCAATTTCCTTTTCTTTCTCGTTGGCGTAGTAACTTTTAAAGTAGCTTTTAGTGTCCTCTAAATTTGTGCGGGTTCCCTCTCGGATAGGAACTGTTGGGATAAGAATGATGAATTTTTTATATCCAAAGGTCTTACTTAGCTCAAAAATGGTTTTTATGAACGTGAACGTTTTGCCCGTTCCGGTCTCCATCATTATATCAATATTATTAGTTTCCTTAACAGGAAAGCTATAATTGTTCTTTTTATGGTGCGCGGTGAATACCTCGGAAAATTTGGCTTTTTGGTGAAGACTTTCAAAAAGGTTAACAATATTATTTACACATTCCTCTTGATAGGCCTGTATCTCATATTGAAACTGCTTTTTTTCTGCTCTCATAATTATTTACACATACCCTATAATGAAGGATTAATGTTAGTGAATTTTACTAGGATATTGAAATCACTTTTTTATTTTGGTGATTCTTAATTCAAAAAAACCGTCTCACCCGTTTCAAAATCGTTTCACTCAAAAAGTGTATGGTAATGAAATTCAGATGATTGCAGAGAAAGTCGTTTCACATCGTCTCGCATCTGCAAATGAGACGGTACGCTAAGCCAACAGTCAACTAATAAAGCTAACTATTCAAACACCACCGTTTTGTTATTATAAACAAACACGCGGTCTTCAAAAACCAGCTTTAGGGCTTTAGCCAGTACGGAGGTTTCAATTTCCTTTCCGGCGTTCACCATATCGGTAACGGTAAAGGAGTGGTTAACCGGGATGATCTGTTGGGCAATGATGGGGCCCTCGTCCAATTCGTTAGATACAAAGTGGGCGGTAGCGCCAATTAGCTTAACACCACGCTCGTAAGCCTTGCGGTAGGGGTTGGCACCAATAAAAGCGGGCAAAAACGAGTGGTGTATGTTGATAACCCGCATAGGGTATTGAGCCACAAAAGCAGGCGAGAGGATGCGCATAAATTTGGCCAGCACCAGGTAGTCGGGGTTATGCGGCTGGATGAGGCCCATTATCTGGCGTTCAAAGTCGTCCTTGCTTTTCTCCTCGTGCGATACATGGTAAAACGGAATGCCGAAGCGTTCGCAAACATCGCGCAGATGGTCGTAATTGCCAATAACGCATTGCACGGTAGCGCCAAGGGTGTTAAAGTAGTTGCGTATCAGTATATCGGCCAGGCAGTGGTACTCTTTGGTAACCAACACCACTATTTTTTTTTGAGGCGTGGGGTTAATGTGTATGGTAACATCTGCAGGTAACACAGCTCTTAATTGCGTTTCAAGCGCTTCGGTATTGCTTATTTCCTCTACCTCCAGCCGCATAAAAAACAAGTTGGCGGCCTGGTCAACATACTCCCGCATAGAAACTATGTTGAGCTGCTGTTTTGAAACTACCGAAGAAATAGCGGCCACCAATCCAACCTGGTCGGCACACTGAATTACAATGATCATGGCAAATGTTATAAATACACAGCGCTAAGGTATAAACTACGCCTGTTATTTTATAAATAAGCTTGGTAAACCTTATTAAGAGGGCTATGGTTAGTCGAGGTAAAAGTTTGATTGCAGGTCAATGTTGTTTTTTACATAACTATATGTTACCAGACTAAAATACGGAACAACAAACCTATCGGCATACCACAATGCCGACGAGCCTCTTGAATAAGCAAAGGCTGGAATTTTTTTCTTTGACAGCTTATACATTTTTACCCACTTACCTGTATTGAGGTCAAGCGCCGCATAGGCACAAGCATTTGATGCCATGCCGTTTTTGGTGTTGGCGAGTACATCTAACTCATTTTTCCTAACATGAAAGGCTACAGTAAGAACGTCTGACACATGAAAACCGGTAGTTGGTAAAACTTGCTGGAATTTGAGATTTAAGTTTTGGTCATAGCTGTTAATTATAACAGAGCTGGTTATATGAACTGTAATACCCCTGCTGCTTGTTTGAAACCAATTAGCAGCAACCGCCGCAACAATATTTCCATTTACCTCTTCTATATGCTGAATAGTCATCGCTTCAGGAAGACCAAAATCAACATTGTCAAGGTCTTTGTTTACAGGCTGAAAGCTTTTCTTAAATGCATTTAAAGTTGCTTTGTCAAAAACTTGCGTAACAAATTTTTTCTGATTGTTAGAGAAGTCCATTCTACCAATACCCAATTGAGGGAAACCTTTTTCATTGTTATAAAGCAACGCCAAATTAATGATGTTTTTATTTTCTGATGGTCTTAAGAATAAGGTGTTAGCTACTATACTATTCTGTCCGGATTTAAAGTCTACGGGTACTGCCATAAAATTAGAAGGTTTGGTTTGGCCGGCATCGTATTTATAAATTTCCATACTTGGCCCGTTAAACCAACCTATAAACACATCCTGATTTTTATTTACGGTAAGCGATAGAAATAGTCCGTTAGTTGTTACGGGCTTTAAAGTGTTTATAGTATCCAGTTTTTCATTATATGAAATGATCCTCAAGTCGGCGGTCTGGTTCCACTCTTTGGCAATTTTACCACCAGACTTGAACATGTCCGCCCACACGCCGGTATTTTCTTTGCGTGTTGTGGTTCGTACGGCAAGCTTAAAAAAATCACCGTTTCCTGTAAATATCTGAGGTTGCTGTACAAATTCATTGGTTGCATGATAAACTACCTTGTTGCCGGCTATCTTACCGGTAGCCGGATCAATCATGTATGCCGTGTAGGTTACGTCACCTACCGCTTTAGACTTGTTGGTTAGCGATGCAAGCACCAATACCTTGCTTTTGAATTTCTTTATCCACAAGGTATTAGCATCTAAAGCTATCTTCCACAAAGATTGCATGTTTTCGTCAACACCAACAACATCATATTTATCATCGTCTGTTTGTAAGCCTATAACATTTAAATGTTCATCAAAGACCATAGCCTCCGAGTTGGTGATTCTTTTAGCGAAATTTTCAACTACGGGTGGATTTTTTTGTTGCGCATTGGCTGAATAAAATACAATTAAAAAGGCTAAAAACAGAAAGGGGAGTTTCATGATAAGGGTTGATTTCTTAATATATCTGCAAAAATAAAAAAAGCCGTAAGAGAACATCTTACAGCTTTAAATTATTTTAATAACAGTGCTACTTCAGCCCCTTGATAAAGCTCACCACGCTGGTTACGAACTCAGGTTTAAGCGGCAGATCGGGTTTGGTGTAGGTGGCCAGGTTTTGTTGCCTGTCTTCGGGCGCTTCTTTTAAAATATGGTTCATGCCGGGTATAACGGCTAAATTAGCTTTTGATGCACCTTTTTTCAATTTCTCAGCATTGCTTACGTTTACCTGCAAATCGGTAGTACCTTGTACGATCAATATGGGGATCTTCAGTTTTTTAATTTCCTTTTGCGGATCAAAACGGCACCAGCTCATCAAAAACATTTGTATGCTTGGACGCGCAATGGCATAAAGTTGCGGGTCAACCTTTTTATCTATCCTTCCGCGACGCAGCGAATCCAGCACTTTGTTAAGCCCTGCTGCCAGGTACGATGGCTGCGATTTCATCTGTTCCTGCAATATTTTTTCCGCAGGTTCACCTGCTCCGGCAGCGGAGATAAAACCGGCTACGCTTTCTTCAACAGCGCCGCTGGCCAATATGCCAACTAACGAGCCCTCGCTATGGCCCAGTACCACCACTTTTGAAAACCGCTGATCGGCTTTTAACAGGTTAATAAAGGCTATGGCATCATCGGTATAATCATCAAGAACCAAGTTCTCCTCTTTTTGCGTGCTAACGCTTTGACCAACCATGCGTTTGTCATAACGTAAAGATGCTATGCCCTGCTTGCTCAGCGCTTCGGCTATTTCCTTATAAGTATTGGTTTGTAAGCCCTGGTTGTTATTGCCGTTCCTGTCTGTAGCACCCGATCCGGCAATGATCAACACAACCGGCACTTTGCCCGCTGCATTAGCAGGAATAGCCAATGTACCGGATAACGTACCGGTAAGTGTTTTCAGCAACACCGGCGATTCGGCTATTGAGGGATCAGTAATTGCCGCGGTGGCTGCCGTTTCCTGATAAGGTCTGAGCAGCAAGCCTATAAATTCATTATTAGCGTTAAGTGATATATTTAACAGGAAAGTGCCGTTTTTGAATGTAGCTTTATACACAGTAAGCGGATCGGCGTATGATACAAAATCAGCCTTTACCAGATCGCCTAACTGAGCTTTTAGCTGCGTTGTGGTCTCTCTGAACTGCGCTGCAGGCAGCTGCGCTTTCATTTGAGCGCTAAAACGGGCCGAAATACTATCAGGCTGATTGCGGTTATAAAATTTTTCAAACAAGCCTAAAGCAGCTTTGTAATTTGCCGGTTCTGGCTGGGCAAACAGCACTGCCGGAAAAAGAATACTTATTATTATAATATTAAATCTTTTCATTAATATGGGGTGGTTTTGATACCGCGGTTTCAATGGGAAAATTAGTAAAAAACAGCTTACTATTTAAATTGGTTGCGCATTTTAACCAAAGCATGCCATGAAAGGTTACTTTATCTATCTTAAATAGTAAACATTTGCTTTAAAAAGTGCGTAATAAAGGCAATTAATGATCGGTAAAATCTACTTACATTATAATTCGTACAAAAAACCAATTACAGCTTTGATCAAATTGGCGGTTATTGGTTTAATATTATTTGCCGCTACAAATGCCAGTGCCCAAGTAAAAACGCAATTCTTACGGGGTAAAGTATTTATTGAAAACAAGGCGCCCGCCGAGTTATCTACAGTTATTCTCTTAGCGGCTGATTCATCCATTTTAAGCTCAACCGCCTGTGATGTCAACGGCCAATTTGCCTTTACAGTTAAACAGGGGGCCTATCTTTTAATTGCGTCGCGCATAGGTTATGATCAATCCTTATCTGGTCCGTATTTTATCGGGAGCGAAGACGTGGTAGCGCCAGATATTACCCTTAATAAATCTGTTCCCGAATTGAAAGAAGTGTCTGTGAGTGCGCGGAGAGCTTACGTTGAGGTAAAACCAGGGCGGGTGGTGCTTAATGTGCAAAGCAGTATTGTTGCCGAGGGCAACTCGGTTTACGAAGTGTTGCGGCAGGCACCAGGAGTACAGATCGGCAGTCACGGGTCTATAAGCATTATTGGCCGGCAAAGTGCCATGATATTAATAGATGGCAAGCCAACCAATTTAACAGGCGAGAATTTAACTGCCATTTTGCAGGGTATGCAGAGTAGCAACGTGCAGCAAATAGAATTGATATCAAATCCATCGGCTAAATATGATGCTGGTGGAGTAGGTGTTATCAATATCATTTTAAAAAAGGGAGCTAATGCCGGCACTAACGGCACCTTTAATTTAGGTGTTGGCTACGGCAAATTTTACAAAGCTACCGGTGGCGTAACCTTCAATAACCGTATGGGCAAGGTTAATATTTTCGGTAACTATAACTACTCAGCAAATAAATCATTCCGCACATTTACTACCGATAGAAATATTACCTATCAATCGCTGGTGAGCGATTATAACTCGCGCTATTACACCACCCGCGAGAGTTTTAATCACACTTTCAGACTGGGTTCTGATTTCTTCTTGTCGCCTAAACACACTTTAGGTGTGTTGGTGAATGGAACCATTAACAACAGTACCTATCAAAAAGATAATTTCCTGAGCATTTCTAACAATGGAAGGTTTGATTCAACAATAGTTACCATGGCTAACCTGAAGCGTAACCTATCTAACTTAAATTACGATGTAAATTATAGTGGAAAGTTAGATACGCTCGGACAAACGCTTTCGGCCGATTTGAGCTTCAATCATTTTGACCGTAAATCTGACGAGTACATAGGCAATTACTTCAATAAGGCATCTGGAGAGGTGTACAGGCCAACGCTATTCCAGCAAAATCTGTCGCCATCCGCAATAAATATCTGGGCCGCAAAAGTCGATTACACTAAACCGCTGTCAAAGAACTCACAACTGGAAACAGGATTAAAATACAGCCATGTAGAGAGTGACAACGACTTGATATTTGGCCCCCAGGTGAATGGCGCATACACGGTTGATCCGCGGTTTAGCAGTAGTTTTGCTTATAGCGAAAACATAAATGCGGCTTATGCACTGTTCAATACATCGGTAACTAAATGGAAGTTTACTGCAGGCTTACGTGTTGAACAAACCATAGCAACGGGTACTTCTGTAAATATCAAAAATAACTTTAAAAAAAATTATACCGATCTGTTTCCGCAGGCATCAATAAAGTACACGCAAAACGAAAAAAACACGTTTACACTTAGTTTCAACAGGAGTATATTCAGACCCTTGTATGAGGATATTAATCCTTTTTTATACTACGTAGATTTGTATGATTACCGTTCGGGCAACCCCCAATTGTTGCCTTCCTATACTAACAAGCTGGAGCTGGCGCATTTGTATAAAAACAGAATCAGCACAAGCTTGTATGCCTCAGTCACCGATAATTTTTACGATTTCAATGCCTACAATCAGGATAATGAAAGTAAGGTGAACGTTACCACGCGCGAAAATTTTGGCCGCTGGGCCGTTTATGGCATCAGGTTTTTTGCCCCGCTTGAATTTACTAAATGGTGGAACGCAACATTTGCAATAGATGCATCCTACCAGCGCATTAAAGCTTATGCTGAAAACGGAAACTTAGATAAGGGAATACAGGATGTGCTTTTCAATTCTATACAGAGTTTTACTATAGGCGCGGGTTTTTCTGCAGAAGTGATCGTGAAATACGAATCGCCAACCTTTTACGGGGTGAGCAGGTTTAAGTCCAACTACAGGTTTGATGCTGGGATAAGTAAGTCGGTATTTAATAAAATGGGCACATTCAGACTGGCCGCTGTTGACCTTTTCAGAACTGAGCGCGACCGTTCGTTCACCAACTACCAGAATTTAAATCTGGCTATAGTTAACCGCGAAGAAGGCCGCGTTGTAAGGTTTGGCTTTAGTTATCGTTTTGGAAACAGGCAGCTTAAAAATGCCGGTTCGCACAGGGTAAGTAACGAAGAGGAACAACGCCGCACGGGTAACGTAGCCGGATCCGGCAATTAATGTTTAGATCAGGTCTGTATTATAATTTGAAGGTCAACGTTAACAACTACCCAATTATATATTTGATAAACGCCTTACCCAATTTGTACTTTTGCCGCACAAATAATTGATATGGGGTATCCAAGTTTACAGGCATGTATAGCCGATCTGGAAAAGAACGGTCATTTAATCCGCATTAAGCAGGAGGTTGATCCGCATTTGCAAATGGCTGCCATACACATGAGGGTATTTGAGGCAAATGGCCCTGCCATATTATTTGAAAAAGTAAAGGGTAGTAAATTCCCGGCAGTGTCTAACTTGTTTGGTACACTGGAACGTTCAAAATTCATCTTCCGCGATTCGTTGGATAAGATAAAGCGATTGGTTGAGCTCAAGAATGACCCCTTGTCAGCTATAAAGAACCCGATACAAAATGCCGGTGTTGCGCTTACTGCATTTTCGGCTTTGCCAAAAAAATTAAGTAAAAGTTACCTCAAAAATTTTGAACGCTGCCAGATAAGCGATATCCCGCAAATAGTTAACTGGCCAAAAGATGGTGGTCCGTTTGTTACCATGCCTCAGGTTTATACCGAAGATACGGACAAGCCAGGCATCATGAACGCCAACCTGGGTATGTACCGCATACAACTGGCCGGTAATGACTATATATTAAATGAGGAAATAGGTTTACATTATCAACTGCATCGTGGTATTGGTGTGCATCAAACCAAAGCCAATGCAAAAGGGCAGCCGCTTAAGGTAAGCATATTTGTGGGTGGTCCGCCATCGCATCCGGTAGCTGCGGTTATGCCGCTGCCCGAGGGGCTATCAGAAATGACATTTGCAGGCGCTCTGGGTAACAGGAGGTTCAGGTATTTGTATGACGATGAAGGTTTTTGTATTTCTGCTGATGCTGATTTTGTAATAACCGGAACTGTAATGCCGCATGAAAATAAACCTGAGGGCCCTTTTGGAGATCACTTGGGTTATTACAGCTTAACGCACCCTTTTCCGTTAATGAAAGTGCACAATGTGTACCATCGTAAGGATGCGGTATGGTCGTTCACGGTAGTTGGCCGACCTCCGCAGGAAGATACCAGTTTTGGCGCTTTGATACATGAGATAGCAGGTTCGGCACTGCCAAAAGAAATTCCCGGCCTGAAAGAGGTTAATGCTGTCGACGCTGCAGGAGTTCACCCGCTTTTGTTTGCAATAGGCAGCGAGCGTTACACGCCTTATTTGAAAGAACGTCGTCCGCAGGAAATATTGACCATAGCTAATCATATTTTAGGTAAGAACCAGTTAAGCCTGGCTAAATACCTATTTATTGCTGCGCATGAGGATTATCCAACGCTCAATATTCATGATCTCAGCGGTTTTCTAACCCACATATTAAAACGTATTGATTTAACCCGTGATTTGCACTTTTATACCAAAACAACCATTGATACACTTGATTATAGTGGCAGCGGACTAAACTCTGGCAGTAAAGTGGCCATAACCGTAGCCGGCGATGTAAAACGCGAGCTTTGGCCTCAAATGCCCGGCGGATTTACCTTGCCGCGCCCATTTGTTAATTGGCAAATGGTAATACCGGGTGTGTTGGCTATTGAGGTGCCTGCCAACATCCGCACCAGCGATATGCCTTTAATGCTGGAAATATTGCAGGAGCATTTGAGCGAGATGGACCTTAGCGGATTACCGCTGATGGTATTATGTGATGATGCTGCGTTTACTGCAGCTAACATCGATAACTTTGTTTGGGTAACCTTTACCCGCAGTAATCCGTCGCATGATATTTATGGCATCAATGAATTTACCGAGCACAAGCATTGGGGTTGCCATGGCCCCTTAATGATTGATGCACGCATAAAGCCGCACCATGCGCCTGTTTTAGAGCGTGTGCGTGAAATTGAGCAACTGGTTGACCTGATGGGGCAGCCGGGAGGTGAGTTGTACGGGGTGATTTAAGAACCTCAAATTATATATCTCTGCTATTGCTTTGCGCCTTTAATATTTATGAGTGCTGATTGCCAATTCCTTTATAAACCTTATGCTGCCTATTAGCCGCTTAGTGTTTTGACTATTGTATTATTTGTTATAACCAATAGTTAAAGCAATAATAGCGTTTGTCGCCATATCTCGCTCAACACACGTTTTTTGCGACTTTAAACGCCGTTTTTCTCCCACCTGAAATTCATTTCCATAATTGCTTGTTAACTAAATAAATAAGCAATCACCATTGTGTTTTAATCACCTTAAATATACTCGAAGTGGGATAAAATGGAGGTAAATGAATGTTGAAAACTTTTTGGTGGTAAAAAGTGTTTAAAAGTGGGAAAAGTGATTTACTTTTACGTTACAATAATTGCCGAAGTGTAACTATGCCAAATTTTTTGGGTGAATTTGATTGTAAACTGGATGCCAAAGGACGCATGATGATCCCTGTTGGCCTCAAAAAACAGCTACCAGAAGCTGTTGCTGAGGGCCTTGTGATCAACCGCGGCTTTGAAAAGCATTTGGTGATCTACACCCGGAAAGAATGGGATACAACTGTGGCTGAGTTGAACGAACTTAATCAATACGAGAAAAAAACACGCGAGTTCATTAGATATTTTATGCGTGGCGCGTCTGAATTGACGTTGGATGCAGCCGGCAGGGTGCTTTTGCCAAAGTCGTTGCTTGAATACGCAGGCATTGATGTAAACGGCGATGTAGTGCTTTCCTGCCAGTTAAATAAAATAGAGGTTTGGGCTAAATCGGCATATGATGCTGAGTTGGATGATGAGCCTGAAAATTTTGCCCGTTTGGCCGAAGAGGTAAAGGGTGGTGCAAAAGTAAGGAGGATAGATGAGTAGTTATCATACCCCCGTTATGCTGCACGAGTGTATTGAGGCGCTCAATATTCGTCCTGATGGAACCTATGTTGATGTAACCTTTGGTGGTGGCGGTCATTCGCGCGAGATCATGAAGCATTTAGGAGAGAACGGTCGCTTGCTGGCCTTTGACCAGGATGCTGACGCGCAGCAAAATGCTATTGCTGACGACCGCTTTGCGCTGGTTGATCAGAATTTTCGTTTTTTGAAGAATTTTTGCCGTTTGCACGGCGCCATGCCGGTTGATGGTATTCTGGCAGATCTGGGTGTTTCATCCTATCAGTTTGACCAGGCCGAACGGGGGTTCTCCATCCGTTTTGATGCGGAACTGGATATGCGTATGAACCAGGCATCTGCATTAAGTGCTAAAGAGGTGGTTAATACTTATGCGGAGGCTGATCTGCATCGCATATTCGGTATTTACGGTGAGATCCAAAATGCCAAATCATTGGCAAAAACAATTGTTACGGCGCGTTTAAATACGCCATTGAATACAGTTGCCGATTTAAAAAATGCCATCGTGGGTTTAATTCCGCGCGGTAAAGAAAATAAATACCTGGCGCAGGTTTTTCAGGCTTTGCGTATTGAGGTTAACAAGGAACTGGAAGCGTTGAAGGATTTTTTAATGCAAAGTGCAGAAGTTTTGGCGCCCGGCGGGAGATTGGTGGTAATGTCATACCATTCGCTGGAAGACAGGTTGGTAAAGAACTTCATCGCTAAAGGAAAATTCAGCGGTGAGGTAGAGAAAGACCTTTATGGTAATGATCAAAAACCATTTGATGCTGTAAGTAGGGGGGCTATAACGGCATCAGAAGAAGAAATAAAAAATAATAACAGGGCACGGAGCGCTAAATTAAGAATAGCGGTAAAGAAATGACCAATCGTTTACGTACCGAGATCGAAGAAGAAAAAGAAGTAACTCCCGTTGCTGAGGCAACAAAAAAGGAGATACCGGATAACTTCTGGATGAAATTTTTCACTAACGGTTTTATTACTACCGAGGAGGCTACCCGTGCCTTGCCTTTTGTATTGTACGTGGCTTTTTTAGGCATGATCTACATAGGCAACAGGC
Source organism: Mucilaginibacter auburnensis (assembly GCF_002797815.1). NCBI lineage: Bacteria > Pseudomonadati > Bacteroidota > Sphingobacteriia > Sphingobacteriales > Sphingobacteriaceae > Mucilaginibacter > Mucilaginibacter auburnensis. Next base: position 1,477,211 of record NZ_PGFJ01000002.1, on the reverse strand, counting down.
ACCTGGCCGAAAAGAACATTCGCAAAATTGATAAACTTAACAAAGAGGTTAAAGAACTTAATTGGGGTTACAAGGTAGCTAAAGCAGATATGGCTTTTAAAAGCACCCTCAATGAGGTTGCCCAGCGTACAGATACCCTTGGTATAAAAGAATCATTAGCGCCACCACAAAAAATTGTAATAAAGGAGGCCGTGCAATGAGTATCAGAACCAACATACTGTTTAGGGTATACATAGCTTTCGGCTTGATCTTGCTGTTGTCGTTGGCTGTAATTATGCAGCTGTACAATTTGCAACATATTCAGGGTGAGAAATGGCGCAACATGGCCAGTAAATCTTCAACCAAATATGAAACCATTGAGGCTGTAAGAGGAAACATTTATTCTGTTGATGGCAGCTTGCTGGCTACGTCAGTGCCGGAGTATGAGCTGCACATGGATATGCTGGCGGGCAAAATTGCTGATGACCAGGTTTTTTTTAGCAAAGTTGATTCATTAGCGGCCGAGCTTTCAAAATTATATCCTGATAAATCTCAGCGCGATTATTCCCGCTTATTGCGTGAAGCACGTAAAGAGAAGCTGCGTTATCAACTCATCCGCAGAAGGGTAACTTTTAACGAGCTGAAAAAGATCCGCAATTTTCCAATTTTCAACCTGGGTAAATATGGCGGTGGTTTAATAGTTGAACAAAAAAACAAACGTATACTTCCATTCAAATCATTAGCTGCACGTACCATTGGTTATAAAAACGAGAACGTTGCTAATGGAGTTGGTTTAGAGGGTGCTTACGCCAAGCATATAAGTGGTGAGGATGGCAAGCGTTTGATGCAGCGTATTGCGGGTGGCGTTTATGTACCTGTTAATGATGAAGACGACGAAGAACAGGCAAAAAATGGTGCTGACATTATATCAACTATTGATGTAAACTACCAGGACCTTGCGCAAAAGGCATTAAAAAAACAACTGGATAGCATTCAGGCTGATTTTGGTACTGTGGTTTTAATGGAGGTGGCAACCGGAGAGATCCGTGCTATTGCCAATTTTACCCGCACGCCGGAAGGTGAGTACAAAGAGCAAATGAACTATGCGATAGCTGCTTCGGCCGAGCCGGGTTCTACCTTCAAGCTGGCATCATACCTGGCTATGCTGGATGATAAAAAAATAGATACCAGTAGTACGGTTGATGCTGCACATGGCACGTTTCAGGTGATTAACCCACGTAACGGCCGCGTGGCTTTAAAGATAAGAGATACCGAAGATCATGGCGGGTTGATATCAGCTAAAAGAGCTTTGGAAGAATCATCTAACATAGCGGTAGCGCGTTTTGTAAACAGGGCATATGCCGATAATCCGCAGGCGTTTATCGACAAGCTGTATAGCTTTCATCTGCATGAACGCAATCAGTTGCAAATACCCGGCGAAGGCAAACCTCGTATAAAAAACACAAAGAGCGAAGACTGGAATAAAATTCAGTCACTTTGGCAAATAGCATACGGGTATGAATCTAAACTAACGCCTTTGCAAATGCTTACGTTTTACAATGCTGTAGCTAATAATGGTAAGATGATATCGCCAATGTTTGTGCGCGAGATACGCCGCATGGGTAACACCGTTGAGCGTTTCCAGGCCAGGGTGATCAATCCTAAAATAGCATCAGACGAAGCATTGGCTAAAGCACGCGGTATGTTAGAAGGTGTGGTGTTAGAAGGGACAGGCAAGCTGATCATCAAAAACAAGCTGTATAGTGTAGCCGGTAAAACGGGTACTGCTCAGATAGCTGATGGCGCACGTGGTTATGGTAGCAAAACCAGCCACCAGGCATCTTTCTGCGGATATTTCCCTGCTGATAAGCCAAAGTACTCTATGATAGTGGTGATCAGTAACCCGCGTGTGGGTTCACACCTGGCAGCATGGGTGGCTGGTCCGGTGTTCCGTAAAATAGCCGATAGGGTTTATGCTAACGATATGGGTATTAACCAACAGCCTGCCCCGGTTCATTTTGTAGGCAACACCACTTTGCCAAAGGTTAAGCATGGAAATGTTAAGGCCTTAAAACTGGTGCACGAAAAGTTAGGCGTTAAGCCATTGTATGCTTCGGCTAATACAGGCATTGATACCAGTGCGGGTATTGCTTTTGAAGATATCAAGTATAAGCAGGGTACTGTGCCGCCTGTTACGGGCATGAGTTTAAGCGATGCATTATTCACGTTAGGTAATGCGGGTTATAAAGCTGTAGCGCGTGGTAGCGGAGCCGTTGCCAGCCAATCGGTACCGGCGGGGAATGCATTACGTAAAGGATCAAAAATAATTATAGAGCTGCGATGAGGTACCTGAGCGACATATTAAAAGGAGTTCCGTTTACCGAACTGCAGGGCAGCGCTGATGTGGAGATCAGCGCTGTAGTGTTTGATTCGCGCAAGGTGGTGCCGGGCTGTTTATTTGTAGCGGTTCAAGGCACGGTAGTTGACGGACACGATTATATTGAACAAGCGGTTAAGCAAGGCGCCGTTGCTATAATATGTGAGGAATTGCCAGCGCATGTTACGGGAGAAATTGACTTTTTAATGGTTGCTAACTCTGCCAAAATATTGGGTAGGGTAGCAGCTAACTTTTATGATAATCCGTCGGATAAATTAAAGCTGGTTGGCGTAACCGGAACTAATGGTAAAACCACCGTTGCTACCTTGCTTTACCAGTTGTTCAGGGAGTTGGGTTATAAATGTGGTTTGCTATCAACCGTGGAAAATCAGATCAACGGAAAAATTATCCCATCAACACATACCACGCCGGATCCGGTAGCGCTAAATAGCTTGCTGAATGATATGGTGGAGCAAGGCTGCGATTACGCTTTTATGGAAGTGAGCTCGCATGCGGTTGCGCAGCACAGGATAGAGGGTTTGAATTTTGCAGGAGGGATTTTTACCAACCTTACCCACGATCACCTCGACTATCATAAAACATTTGATAATTACCGTGACGCCAAAAAGGCTTTTTTTGATGGTTTGCCAAAAAGTGCCTTCGCGTTAACCAATGTTGACGACAGGAACGGCAACGTTATGTTACAAAATACCAAGGCTCATAAAAAAAGCTATGCGTTAAAAAACATGGCCGACTACAAAGCCAAGATATTGGAAAATCAGTTTGGCGGTCTGTTACTGATGATTGATGGCGAGGAGGTATGGTTCAGGATGGTAGGTAGTTTTAACGCTTACAACCTTTTGGCGGTTTACACTGCGGGTATGCTGTTGGAGCAGGACAAGTCAAAAGTGTTAACTGCATTGAGCAAACTAAGTGGTGCCGAAGGCAGGTTTGATTATGTAGTTGGTCCTGACAGAATAATAGGCATAGTTGATTATGCCCACACGCCCGATGCTGTGCAGAATGTATTAAGTACAATTCATGACATACGTAAGGGCAATGAAAAAGTAATTACTGTGATAGGGTGCGGTGGCGATCGCGATAAAACCAAGCGCCCTATTATGGCTAAAGTGGCTTGCGAGTGGAGCGATAAGGTTATATTGACTTCAGACAACCCCCGCACCGAAGACCCAATTGCTATCATAAAAGACATGGAAGAAGGGGTTGACGCGGCGTTTAAACGCTCCACGGTAAGTATAGTTAACAGGCGCGAAGCTATAAAAACTGCCTGTATGCTGGCCCAGCCGGGAGACATTATTCTGTTAGCCGGAAAAGGCCATGAAAAATACCAGGAAATAAACGGAGTGAAAAATCACTTTGATGATAAGGAAGAACTATTAAATCAATTTAAAGTGATGTGATAACATCACAAAAAAGTTAAAAAATATCTGCAAATCTGCACATATGCAAATCTGCAAATCAATAACAGCCGATGCTATACTATTTATTTACATACCTGTATGATAATTACCGCATTCCGGGAGCAGGGGTGTTTCAGTACATCACCTTCCGTATGGCAATGGCTGTTATTACCTCGTTGCTAATCACTACGGTTTTTGGGCGCAGGTTAATTGACTATTTACGCTTTAAGCAAGTAGGTGAAACGGTAAGGAACCTGGGTTTAGAAGGCCAGATGCAAAAACAAGGCACACCTACCATGGGTGGTCTTATCATCATAGCCGGTATATTGATCCCAACGTTGTTGTTTGCCAGGCTAACCAACGTATACGTTATCCTGATGCTGGTTACAACAGTGTGGTTGGGCGCGATTGGCTTCTTGGATGATTACATTAAAGTATTTAAAAAGAACAAAGAGGGTTTAGCCGGAAGATTTAAGATAACCGGTCAGGTTGGTTTGGCGCTTATTGTGGGCTTTACCATGTATACCAACCAGCACATTGTATCAAGGCAGGAAGTTAAGTTACCTGTGAAATATGATGCGCCTGTTGCATTCCATATGAAGAACGGAAAACCGGTTTATACGCAAGACATTAAATCAGTTAAAACTACTTTGCCATTCATCAAGAACAATGAGTTTGACTACGGCAAAGTTGTGGAGTTTTTAGGCGGAGATTATGAGCGTTATACGCTGGTTATTTTCATGCTGGCGGTGATCATCATTATAACTGCCATATCCAACGGGGCTAACATAACTGATGGTATTGACGGTTTAGCGACGGGTACATCGGCTATAATGGGTTTTACATTGGCCATATTGGCCTACGTTTCAGGTAACCAGATCATATCTGATTATCTCAACATTATGTACATACCGTACACCGCCGAGATGGTAATTTTTGCGGGAGCGTTTGTTGGGGCCTGCGTAGGCTTTTTATGGTACAACGCTTACCCGGCGCAGGTATTTATGGGCGATACCGGCAGCTTAACCATTGGTGGTATTATAGCTGTTTTCGCCATACTGATACGTAAGGAATTGATGTTGCCTATCCTGGCAGGCATATTCCTGGTTGAAAATGCATCGGTAATGATACAGGTAGGCTGGTTTAAATACACCAAGAAAAAATACGGCGAAGGCAGAAGGGTTTTCCTGATGTCGCCGCTGCATCACCACTATCAAAAACGGGGGTTCCACGAATCAAAGATTGTTACCCGCTTTTGGATAGTAGGGATATTGCTGGCAATAATAACGGTAATAACATTGAAGCTTCGTTAACGCGAGTCATGGATCATAGATCATGGTTCATGGATAATAAATAGGAAAGTAAAAAGGACCATGATCTATTAACCATGATCCATGAACTAAAAAAATGAACGAGAACAAAAACATAGTCATTCTTGGTGCCGGCGAAAGCGGCGTGGGTGCTGCATACCTTGCGCAACAGCAGGGCTATGATGTTTTTGTATCAGATTTTGGCGCCATTGCCGATAAATATAAACAGCAACTAAAGGATTGGGATATCCGCTTCGAAGAAAAACAACACACCGAAGCTGAGATACTCAAAGCTGTTGAGGTGATAAAAAGCCCGGGTATACCTGAGAAAGCGCCGATAGTTAAAAAGCTTAGAGAAAAAGGCATTCCTGTAATATCAGAGATTGAATTTGCCGGTAGATATACCAATGCCAAAATAATAGGTATTACAGGTTCAAACGGTAAAACCACTACCACCAGCCTTACTTACTTCATCCTGAAAAATGCAGGGTTAAATGTGGGTTTGGCTGGTAATATAGGCAACAGCTTTGCCTACCAGGTTGCTACCGAAAAGTTTGACACCTATGTGCTGGAGCTAAGTAGCTTTATGCTGGATGATATGTACAAGTTTAAGGTTGATATAGCGGTGTTGTTGAACATTACGCCCGACCATTTAGACAGGTACGAATACAAAATGGAGAACTATGCGGCATCAAAGTTCCGCATAACGCGGAATCAAACTGCAAATGATGTTTTTATTTACTGTGCCGATGATGAGGAGTCTCTAAAAGGCATGGAAGGTAAAAGCTTCAACGCGCAACTGCTGCCTTTTTCAATACAAAAAGAAATTACGCCGGGCGCATATCTGCAAGGCGAAAAACTAATTATACAAACCAATCAACAACCTTTTGAGATGAACATCAAAGAACTGGCCCTGCAGGGTAAGCACAACATTTATAACTCAATGGCCTCAGGTATTGTGGCCCGCGTGCTTGATCTGCGCAACGAGACTATACGCGAGAGTATGGCTCAGTTTAAAAACATTGAGCATAGGTTGGAGTTTGTTGCCAAAATATCGGGCATCAGTTTTATAAACGACTCAAAAGCTACTAACGTTAACTCAACCTGGTATGCTCTGGAAAGCATGACATCAGAAGTGGTGTTGATTTTAGGTGGTGTTGATAAAGGGAATGATTACAATATGCTACGCGATCTGGTGAAGCGAAAAGTAAAAGCCATTGTTTGTCTCGGAAAAGACAACAAGCGCATTCATGAAGCATTTGAGGATGATGTGGAAGTTATTGTGAATACTGCATCGGCTCAGGAAGCCGCTACTGTGGCATATCATCTGGCAGCGAAAGGGGATACCGTATTGCTATCACCCGCTTGCGCCAGTTTCGATCTGTTTAAAAATTACGAAGACAGAGGCCGGCAGTTTAAAGACGCGGTGAAGGAATTGTAAGCCCCCTAACCCCCTGAAGGGGGAACATTAGCGGGCAAATAAAATAAAGATTAACAATTAACTCCCCCTTTAGGGGGTTGGGGGGCAAATGAACCAAATAATAAATAACTTAAAAGGAGACCGTTGGATATGGCTGGTAGTCATACTCCTGTCGCTTGTTTCATTGTTATCGGTGTATAGCGCCATTGGTTCATTGGCGTATAAACGCGGTGTTGGCGCCGAGTCAATATTGATGAAGCACCTGGCAATCATTATTGGTGGTTTGCTGTTGATGTACATCTCGCATAAGCTGGATTACCGGTACTATGCAGGCATCAGCAAGCTGTTAATGATCATTACCATACCGTTGCTGTTATATACGTTGGTATTTGGTGCAAGGTTAAATGAGGCCAGCCGTTGGATAGCGATACCGGGAACCGGTTTAAGCTTTCAAACGTCAGATATGGCAAAGCTGGCGTTGATAACCTATCTGGCGCGTATGTTGTCACGCAAGCAGGAAAACATTAAAGATGTAAAAAACTCCTTCATTCCAATAATGGGTTCGGTTTGCCTTGTGTTCATTTTAATTGCGCTGGCTAACCTTTCAACAGCTTTGATGCTGTTTGGGGTAAGTATTCTATTGTTGATCATTGGTCGTATCAGTATAAAGCAGATCGCCATAGTATGTATGGGCGGTGCAGTTTTACTGGCTGGTGTGGTGTTGTTAGGTCCGCGCAGGCATACTTACATGTCGCGTATAAAAACATACATGCATCCTGAACTGGCAGATCCTGACAAATCATTTCAGGCAGATCACGCCAAAATAGCTATCGCCAGCGGCGGATTCTTTGGTAAAGGGCCGGGAAAAAGTACCGAAGTAAACTATCTGCCGGAAGCTTATTCGGATGAGATATACGCCATAATAGTTGAAGAGTATGGCATGTTTGGCGGTATAGTATTGGTGGGTATTTACCTGTTTTTATTATACCGATGTATTAAAATAGTAAACCGGGCGCCCAAGGCCTTTGGGGCTTTGCTGGCAGCCGGCTTAAGCTTTAGCTTAACCATACAGGCCTTTGCCAACATGGCAGTAGCAGTAGGGTTAGGGCCGGTAACAGGTGTGCCATTGCCATTTGTAAGCATGGGCGGTACATCCATGTTGTTTACCAGTATCGCGTTTGGTATCATCCTGTCGGTAAGCAGGGACATTGATGAGCCAAAAGGTGCAGAACAAAAAGAAGTAAGTTCTGGAAATAAGGTAATAGTAGGGGAAATAGCTTAAGCCCCCTAACCCCCCTAAAGGGGGAATAAATATTTAAGTTAATAAAAGATGAACGAGCAAAGCACCATACCCAATCAAAAGTTCCCCCTTCAGGGGGCTGGGGGGCTACGTGTCATCATTAGCGGTGGCGGTACAGGGGGACACATTTTCCCGGCTGTGGCTATTGCCAACGCTTTGAAAAAGCTCGATCCTAAAACCGAAATATTGTTTGTTGGTGCCAGTGGCCGCATGGAAATGGAAAAGGTGCCGGCGGCGGGTTATAAAATTATCGGACTGGAAATACAGGGTATACAGCGAGGTTCAATTATCAAGAACCTGATGTTCCCGGTAAAGCTGATAGGCAGTGTGCGCAAGGCCCTGCAAATTATTAAAGATTTTAAGCCTAATGCCTGCGTTGGTGTAGGTGGTTACGCTTCCGGTCCGTTGCTGTATGCTGCCGGATTGAAAGGCGTGCCGTACCTCATTCAGGAGCAAAACTCTTATGCAGGTATCACCAATAAATGGTTAGGTAAAAAAGCTAAGAAAATATGTGTGGCTTTTGATGGCATGGACAGGTTCTTCCCGGGAGCGGATATTATTAAAACAGGTAACCCCATTAGACGGGAGTCGGTTGATATAGCAGGGAAACAACGGGAGGCTTTGGAGAACTATAGTCTGTCGGCTTCAAAAAAAACCATATTGGTTACAGGTGGCAGCTTAGGCGCGCGTACTTTGAATAACAGTATTAAAACAAGCTTAGCTAAGCTGATTGCTGCCGATGTGCAGGTGATATGGCAAACCGGCAAATTTTATTACAAAGACATTATTGCCGAGTTAGGCGAAAACTATCATCCTAACATCCGCATAATGGAGTTTGTAAACCGGATGGACCTGGCGTATGCCGCGGCAGATATCATCATCTCGCGCGCTGGTGCAGGCACTATTGCCGAATTATGCGTAATTAAAAAGCCGGTTATACTTGTGCCTTCGCCAAACGTGGCCGAAGACCATCAAACCAAGAACGCGCTGGCATTGGTGCAGGAGCGGGCAGCAATTTTTGTAGCCGACAGGGATGCAGAAGCCGGCTTGGTAGATAGAGCAATTGAACTTTTAAATAATAAAAACGAACAGAAAATATTAAGCGATAACATTGGCAAACTGGCTATGCCCAACGCTGATGAAGTTATTGCGAAAGAGGTTATCCAAATAACAAATAACAATTAAATCTAAGCGCTCCTCTGTAACAGGAGGAGTGCTTTTTAAAACTATGGAATTACAAAACATACAAAGGGTGTATCTGGTAGGCATAGGCGGCATCGGCATGAGCGGTCTGGCGCGCTACTTCCATAAGTTAGGTTGTGTTGTTTGCGGATACGATAAAACAGCAACTGATCTTACAGATCAGTTACACAACGAAGGCATACAGGCCACTTTTGATGACAACAGCGAGTGTATCCCAAAAAGCTTTAGAGATTTTGATGAGGGTACGCTAATTATTTATACGCCTGCTATACCAAAGGACTCAGAGATACTTAACTTTTTTAAAGAAAAAGGTTTCGAACTGTATAAACGGTCGCAGGTATTAGGGCTCATCAGCAAAGGTAAATACACCATTGCAGTAGCGGGTACGCATGGCAAAACCACTACGTCAAGCATGGTAGCGCATATCCTGAAAGATTCGGGTACAGATTGCTCTGCGTTTTTGGGTGGCATATCATCCAACTACCAAAGCAATGTGCTGTTTGGCAATAACGATATTGTTGTAGTAGAGGCCGACGAGTACGACAGATCGTTTTTGACCCTGTACCCTGATATAGCTATTGTTACGTCTATGGACGCCGATCATCTGGATATCTATGGTGATCATAGTCAACTTACCCAATCGTTCCAATTATTTGCTTCGCAGATAAAACAAGGTGGTACGCTTATACATTATAAGGGTTTACCATTAAACGGTGGTATAACTTATAGCATAGACGGCGCTGCCGATGCTTTTGCTGAAAACATACGTGTTGAAGGCGGCAACTTTTATTTTGATTTTAACAACAATAACATCAGCATAAAAAATATACAATTAGGTATAGCCGGCTTGCATAACATAGCTAATGCAACTGCTGCAATACAGGCTGCATTGCTGGTTGGTGTGGCTGCTGACGATATTAAAAAAGCGCTTGAAAGTTTCCGCGGTGTTAAACGCAGGTTTGAATACATTTTGAAAGATACTGAACACATTTTTATTGATGATTATGCGCACCATCCCGAAGAGCTGCGGGCGGCCATTTCATCAGTGAAACGTTTGTATCCGGACAAAAAACTCACAACAATTTTTCAACCTCATTTATACACCCGTACGCGTGATTTTGCCGACGGCTTTGCCGAAGCTTTAGACCTGAGCGATGAGTTGCTGATGTTGGATATATATCCTGCGCGTGAGCTACCTATTGAAGGCGTAAACGCCGACATGATTTTACAGCGCATGCAAAGTGCTAACAAGCAAAAATACAGCATGCAGGATGCTATTGAAAAGGTAAGAATGGAACAACCGGGTTTATTGTTGACAGTAGGTGCCGGTGATATTGACACCATAGTACACCCATTAAAACTGGCTTTGCAAAATGGCTGATAAAAAACGCATATGGCGCAATGTATTTATAGGTTTTTCCTGGCTTTTAAGCCTGGGCGGCCTTATTGTGCTGATGAGTTTTATTGGGGTTAAAAGATCGGCCGTGGTTTGTAAGGCTGTAAAAGTGTATATACCGGGTAGCCAGTTTTTTATTGACAAACAAGAGGTTGATCATATTTTACAATTGGGTAATTACTCGCTGGTGGGCCGGCGCATGGATAAAATTAACATGCATGGCTTAGAGAATACATTAAAGGCTAACCCATTTATTGAGTACGCCAAAGTGTATGCAGATATGGACGGCACGTTGATGATAGAGATAAGCCAGCGCACACCTATTTTACGCATGTTGAACCGTTTTGACCAGGATTTTTATATAGATAGGCACGGTTTAAAATTGCCTTTATCGCCCAACTTTACAGCACGTGTTTTGGCTGTGAGCGGTTTTATTGATGAGCCTTTTAGCGGCAGGGTTGATACGTTAAGAACGCAACTGGCCAAAGATGTATTTAAAACAGCTGACTATATACAAAAAGACGAACTGTGGAACGCGCAGATAGCGCAGGTGTATGTTAACGCCGATAGAGAAATTGAATTGGTGCCAAGGGTTGGCAATCAGAAGATACTAATAGGTAACGCCGACTCTTTGGATGTGAAGTTTAATAACCTGCTGGGTTTTTACAAACAAGCCTTGCCTAAAGTTGGATGGGGCGCTTACAAAACAATCAATATTAAATACACTAATCAGGTAATTGGAATAAAAAACACAAAGGCCGATTCGCTCAAAGCGGTTGCACCGCAAAAAACGGATTCGACTACATTAAAGAAAGATACATCTCAAATAATGCATTAATATGGATAAAAGTTCAACTCAGGAAAAAAGTTCGCCCATTGTAGTGGGGTTAGACATCGGGACTACCAAAATATGCGCAATTGTTGGTCGCCGAAGCAAGAACGGGAAAATAGAAGTGTTGGGAGTGGGCAAAGCCGAGTCTGCGGGTGTAACCCGTGGTGTGGTCTCCAACATTGATAAAACAGTTCAGGGCATTGGGCAGGCAGTTGACGTAGCCGGCACCCAATCAAACGTTGAGATACGTGTGGTGAATGTGGGTATAGCCGGGCAGCACATAAAAAGCTTACAACACAGGGGATTGATAACCCGTCGTGATCTGCAATCAGAGATCGGCAGAAAGGATATTGATAAACTAATAGAAGATATGTACAACCTGGTAATGCCGCCGGGAGAAGAGATAATCCATGTATTGCCGCAGGAGTTTACTGTTGACGGGGAAAATGGTATCAAAGATCCTATTGGTATGGCAGGGGTGCGTTTGGAGGCCAACTTCCATATCATTTCGGGCCAGGTCACAGCAATAAAAAACATAGTTAAATGCGTTAACAAAGCACATCTGGAAAGCCAGGAGCTTATTTTGGAGCCTTTAGCTTCATCAGAAGCTGTATTAAGCGATGAAGAAAAAGAAGCTGGTGTGGTATTGGTAGATATTGGTGGTGGTACTACCGATGTGGCTATCTTCCACGAAGGTATTATCCGCCACACTGCTGTTATACCTTTTGGTGGTAACAGTATTACTGAAGATATACGTGAGGGTTGTTCGGTTATGCGCAATATAGCTGAGCAGTTAAAGGTTCGTTTCGGTTCTGCATTAGCCGAAGAGAACCGGGAAAATGAGATCGTATGTGTTCCGGGTTTGCGTGGTCGTGAACCCAAAGAGATCTCAGTAAAAAATTTGGCCTTTGTTATCCAAGCCCGCATGGAAGAGATCATTGAGCATGTATACTATGAGATAAAATCATCAGGTTACGAAAAGAAACTTATAGCGGGTATTGTAATAACTGGTGGTGGCGCGCAATTAAAACATTTGTCGCAATTGGTTGAATTTGTAACCGGTTTAGATTGCCGTGTAGGTTATCCAAATGAGCATCTGGCAAAAAATGAGATGTTGCCTAAAAATGTATACGAGGAAATGCAGAGCCCAACCTTTGCAACAGGTATTGGCTTACTGATAAAAGGTATACAAAAAATGGAGTACGACGGGCTAACGCTGCCACAGGTAGAAACCCGTACCGAAAAGCAAAAATTTGCCGACGATAAGAAATTTGGCCTTTTAGGTAAAATATTTGAGAGCGGAAAGAAGTTTATTAAAGACGATATTAAAGACGAAGACTTTTTGAAATAAAACGATTTTTCAACAGCGATTAAACTTTTCCACATTATATACAATTGTGGAAAACTGTTGTTGAAAAAGTTATAATATTACAATGGTTTAATCTACTTATAGGTCATATATCCATATAGCTGAAAAACAAGGACTATGCAATTTGAGATGTTAAAAGAAAAGTCGTCAATCATCAAAGTAATTGGTGTTGGCGGTGGTGGTGGTAATGCGGTAAACCACATGTACAAGCAAGGAATTACAGGTGTTGACTTCATAATCTGTAATACCGATGCACAGGCGCTTGAATTAAGCCCTATCCCCAACAAGGTACAACTGGGCGCCAGCCTTACCGAAGGAATGGGCGCAGGTTCTATACCCGAAGTTGGAAAGAATTCGGCTATTGAAAATATTGAAGACATTAAACAGATGCTGGGCACCAATACCCGCATGTTGTTTATTACCGCAGGTATGGGCGGTGGTACCGGTACAGGTGCCAGTCCGATAATTGCTAAAGCTGCCCGCGAACTGGATATTTTAACCGTAGGAATTATAACTACACCATTCTCTTTTGAAGGTAAACGCCGCCGCATGCAGGCCGAAGAAGGGATGGAAGAGTTTAAAAAATATGTTGACTCTTACCTGGTGATCTCAAACGATAGGCTTCGCCAGATATTTGGTAATCTTACATTAGGTTCAGCCTTTGCACAGGCCGATAACATTTTGACCACAGCTGCCAAAGGCATTGCAGAGATCATTACCTTACCCGGCTATATAAACGTTGACTTTAAAGACGTACGCACTGTAATGAAAGACAGTGGCGTATCAATAATGGGTAGCTGCTCGGCAGAAGGTGAAAACCGCGCGCTTAAAGCAGTTGAAGGTGCATTAGCATCACCATTATTGAAAGATAACGAAATTGAAGGTGCACGTTACATCTTGTTAAACATCAGCTCAGGCGAGAAAGAGGTGACCATGGATGAGGTGAGCATCATCACTGATTACATTCAGGAAGAAGCAGGCTTATCTGCCGACCTGATATGGGGTAACTGCCGTGATGAGAATTTAGGAGATAAATTATCGGTAACCATTATAGCTACAGGTTTCCAAACTAAAGATGAACGCGAGAAAGAGCATAACAGCAAGAAAATTGTGTCAATGCTTGTACCTGATGCGCCTTTGGTACGCCCTGTTAACGAGTTTATCACTCCGGTGAATGAAGCACCTGCTACAGCAAGCACGCCTTACTTAAAACATCAAAAAGAGGAGCAACAGGCCCAAGCCGGTTTGTTTGACCTTTTTGCTAAGCCGGAAGTTAACCAGAGAGAAGAACCTGTTGTAAGGTACAACTTGCAGGAAGAGGAGCCGGTAGCGCCAGCTTCTGAGCCGGATATGCCTGAGTTTACTTTTAAATTGGCAGAGCCATCTGTGATTACTGATAACACGCCAATTGATGAGTTAGAGGAGATTGAAGAAGAACCGATAAAAGCGGCTGCCCCTGTTGAGGTTAAAGGCGCCGATGATCATAAAACTGACGAGTCAATTGAGGAGCAACTGCGTAAATCTCGTGAGCGTATTATGCGCCTTAAAGATCTGAGTATGAAGCTGCGCAGTGGCAACATTCAGGAGATGGAAAATGTGCCTGCTTACAAGCGTAAAGAAATTGCTTTACAGGAGCCGCCAGCATCAAATGAATCTCAGGTATCAAGGTTTTCATTATTACCTGATGAAGAAGGCAGAACCGGCATCCGCAACAATAACTCGTTTCTGCATGATAATGTAGATTAGGTAATGGTTAATAAATCATAGTTCATAGTATTTTAAGGGAGAGGCTGAAAAGCGTCTCCTTTTTTCTTGGCGCTAAAAGTGCTATGAACCATGAACTATCATCTATGAACAAAAACGTATATTTGCAATTTAATACACAGTACATTGGATTTATTTGATAAGATTACAAAGAGTATGGGCGGCCCAATCGGGCAGCATCAAAAGTGGTCGCATGGATATTTTTCTTATCCAAAGTTAGAGGGCGAAATAGGTCCGCATATGATGTTCAACGGTAAAGAGCATCTGGTTTGGAGTTTAAATAACTACTTAGGTCTCGCTAATCACCCCGAAGTTAGGGAAGCCGACGCACAGGCTGCTGCCGATTATGGCATGGCCTACCCAATGGGGGCCCGAATGATGTCGGGTAACTCTATTCATCACGAAGAACTGGAAACAAACCTGGCTAAGTTTGTAGGTAAGGAAGATGCTTATCTGCTTAATTATGGCTACCAGGGTATGTTATCTATCATTGATACTTTGGTTGACCGTAATGATGTTATTGTATATGATGCTGAATCGCATGCCTGTATAATTGACGGCTTGCGTATGCACATGGGCAAACGCTACGTTTATCAGCATAATGATATTGCCAGTTGCGAAAAGCAGTTACAGCGCGCAACGCGTTTAGCTGAGCAAACCGGCGGGGGTATTTTATTGATCACCGAAGGCGTATTCGGCATGTCGGGAGCACAAGGCAAGCTGAAAGAAATAGCCGACCTGAAAAAGAAATTCAACTTCCGCATGCTGGTTGATGATGCGCACGGCTTCGGTACAATGGGCGCAACAGGTGCAGGTACGCACGAGGCTCAGGATTGTATTGACGAGGTGGATGTTTACTTTGGTACGTTTGCAAAATCAATGGCTGGTATTGGTGGTTTTGTTGCTGCCGATAAACAAATAGTTGATTATTTACGCTATAACATGCGTTCGCAAATATTTGCCAAAGCATTGCCTATGCCAATGGTAATAGGCTTGAAAAAACGTTTTGAGTTGCTGGTATCTCAACCACAGCTACGCGAGAAACTTTGGGAAGTATCAAATGCCTTACAAAAAGGCTTGCGTGAGCGGGGCTTTGACCTGGGTGTTACCAATACCATGGTTACACCTGTATTTTTAAAAGGCGACCTTTACGAAGCGACCGCGCTTACCCGTGATCTGCGTGAACAGTGGGGAATATTCTGTTCTATTGTAGTGTATCCGGTAATTCCAAAAGGGTTGATCATATTGAGATTGATACCGACTGCTGCTCACTCCATGGAAGATGTGCAACTTACACTTGACGCGTATACCGAGATGGGGGAAAAACTTAAAGCGGGATACTATAAAAGTGATAAAGTTGACGCTGTTTAACAACTTTGTTGTTTAACTAAAATAAAAGTGTTGAATTAATAAGAACAGCATTAGCTCATTGTGGCCTAAATTGTTCATAATTATTAAATTAGGGTGAAAAAACGGTAATTTTTTAAAAATCCACCTTACTTAATAGGTAAAATTTTTTTTTTCGATAAAACGTATTAGATTAGCTTAACAAAAACAAAAAACCTCAATAATCTTTTAAAAAGGAGTAACTTAAATGGAAAAATTTACTGAAGTAAAAAACTTAATTGCGTCACTGGAAGCAGATGCAGACAAGTTTTACAACAAAGGCAACAGTGCTGCCGGAACCCGCGTGCGTAAAGGTATGCAAGATTTAAAAAACCTGGCTCAGGCAATTCGTTTGGAAATTCAGGATACTAAAAACCAAGGTTAATTAGCTTTTGCTGATCATAGGGAAAAGAAATAAAAAACCCCCGTTAGTTTTAACGGGGGCTTTTTTATGCGGTTATTTTTTCAATCTCCTGTTTAAACCGGCTCGCGGTTTCACTACTTACCTGTACTAAAGGTAAACGTACGGTATCGTCACAAACGCCTAATATTTTAAGGGCTGTTTTAACACCCGCCGGACTACCTTCTACAAAGCAAAGGCGGGTAAAATCAACTAAGCTAAAGTGTAGTTTTTGCGCAGTTGCATAATTGCCGGCTAAGCAGGCGCGCACCATATCAGATGTTTGGCGTGGTAACGCATTGCCAATAACAGTAATAGCGCCTACGGCACCTAAAGCTATCATGGGTAAAGTAACCGGGTCATCGCCTGATATTAACAGGAAACCCTCAGGTTTATCACGCATGATCTGGTTAAACTGGTCAAAGTTGCCAGATGCTTCTTTGATGCCAATAATGTTTTTAAACTCTTTGGCTAAGCGTATAGTTGTTTCGGCGCTTACATTGCTACCGGTACGGCCCGGTACGTTATATAATATAACAGGCAACGGCGATGCCTCTGCAATAGCTTTATAATGCTGATAAATACCTTCCTGCGTTGGTTTGTTGTAAGCCGGGCTTGCTGATAGTATTGCAGAATAGCCTTTTGTATCAAAAGATTTAATTTGCTCAATCACCTCAGCCGTGTTGTTACTGGCTATTCCGGCTACTAAATCAATACGGCCATTTACCACTTCGGCAGTAAATGCAAACACGGCCTTTCGCTCATCTGCGCTCAACACTACATTCTCACCGGTGGTACCTAATGATACAATGTACTCCACACCACCCTCAATTAAATATTCAATGAGGTTTCTCAGCGCATCAAAATCTATCGCTCCGTTTGCTTGAAAAGGCGTTATAATAGCAACACCCGTTCCGTAAAATTTATTCATTATCCGAATTAAAAGGTCGCTAAGATAATAAATTTCATTGTGGATATAAGGCTCCGCGCAATTAAATCTACTGTTTTTGTAGACAATGTTAAAAGCTTGCTGAAAACCTGAAAGCTGAAGTAGCGTTAATGCCCGAATTATAAGAGCGCCCATACATCACCCTGAAATTAAGGTATTGCAAACCAACGCCAACTTCATAGTAGTTTTTAAGCTCAGGGGTTGACAGATAGTTTATATTGATAATCTCCTCCAGTTTAAGCTTACGTATTAAAGGCAATTTATTAGTTATAAAACCCGAAAAGTTGTGCTGAAGATGTCCTTCTAAATATTGGCTGGCGGTGCTGTACTGGTAATAGTTTAAAAGCAAGTAACTGTTAATAGCAGGTGTATAATACGATACCTGGTTGCCATTAAAATGATGATAATCGGTAAAGTACAAATTACTCTTGCTGATGAACTTGCCGGCAGATAGATAGAAAGAAGTTTTACCGTAAACACCCATGCTGATATTGGATTGCGATACATCAGCAGACAGCTGCGTGTAATTAACATCCGAGCCCAGTACATTATTAAATGCCTTAGTTAAGCTTAAGCCAATAGTAGGATATTTTGATGGCAGATAACGGCGGCCTGCCGGATAGGTTTCGTATTTGTTGCTGAAGTTGTAGGTGGTACGCAAACCAATTTTAAAAGATTGATTATCAGGAAAAAGAGGCACATCTACACCAGGCACAAGCGGGTTGTTAGATGTAAAGGTACGCTCCTTTCTGAAAAAACTGTAATTAGAGTTATTGGCCAGCCAGTGTCTGTTGGCCCATTCGGTAGCTATACTGGCTTGCCATGCCCCTGTTATCCTGCCTGATAGGGAAGCCGACGCGAATGTTTTTTGGTAAAGTTTTTGAAAATTCTGCCGCTCAAATAAGGTGTAATAGGAGTTGATCAGGTTACTCATCGGGCGGTTATTGTTCATGTCTGCAACGTCCGAGCCACCGTTTAACCCCAGCATAAATTTGCCGGCAGGCATTGTAACGCTCGCATTGGCATTGAACAACCTGTTAGCAAAACCATAACGCAGATTGGTGCGCACACTAAAATTGCGGTTGTTCAATGTATCAATCCTCTTAGTAAAGCTTGCCCCGTAATTTATAGCCAGCCCTTCAACCGTATTGAACAGCAACGACGTTGGGATAGGGTCGAAATGATAGTATTCTCTTTTATAACGGTTACGGATATTAATACCACCTGCAATAAAATTGCCCAGCTTTACTTTGTTGTTGGCTTTATCTAATGAATCAAGGTAGGGTTTTGATTCGCGCTTAAGGGCCAATGCTTCTTTTTTCCGGTAATCATTCTTTTCTTCGTCTGTTAACGGGATAGGCCTTTGCTCCAGCCAGTATAAACTATCTTTTTTGTTTACATCGCGGGTTATGCGTAGCAACTCATTAAAATCCTTTTTGCCAAAGGTTGGGTTAACGTCATAGTTGCTGTATACGCATATAAAGTAACCGCCTACTTTAAAGCCAAGTAAGCCGGCTGTAAAATCAAACCGAACAGTTGATGGTAGCCATGCGTTGGCTTTTACCGGCAAAAACTGCTGATTAACCCTTAGGGTATCAACAAAACGTATGTTAGCTTTTTTGGTGATGAACAGGTCTGCAGCGGTTATGCGCCAGCTGTCATCCTGAATGTAAATAAAACCTTCAAAACAAGGATCGTGCTCACGGCGTGGAGTAACTTGTATTTTATTTACTTGCTGCCCATCCTGTGTAGCCTGACCAATGTATTTATACCGGTAATAAAACAGCGCGTTATCTGCAATAGGAGAGATAAGTGGTCGCAGGCTTATTTCGCCCCAATCCTGGTAGTTTTCATAAAAATCAACTTTGAGGTCGGATGCCCGGTTAAAGCTAAACGCCCGGTTGTTGCCGGATACTTTTGAAGAGATCATTTCTTCGTGTACCTGATCGGGGTAACTAAAACTCAGTTTGGATTGAGATTCAGACAAATAAATTATTCCACGGCGATTGGAGTCTAAACCCATACTTTGAGTTGCTGCACTAATGTCACGCCCCATAAAACGTTTAGGCGCATCCAGCATTTTTTGTAAACCTTTTATGTAAACATCGGCAGTGAAGTTTTTAACCTCTTTTAAATGAAACTTGCGTTTTTTAATAGCTTCCCTTATTATAGCATAAGACGGATCTTCGCCTTTTGCACTAATTGATACGGTTTGTAGCTGGTAAACCTCGGTTTTCAGGATTACATCCTTTACTTCGTTTTTTTGCAGGTCTATATTAATAATTTCCTGCTTATAACCAACAGCCCGGTAAACTATGGTACGCTGTCCCTTATTTAAAGTTAAAGTGTATTCACCCTCGTTGTTGGCAGACGTACCGTTGGTGCTATTCTGAATATACACGGTTGCAAACGGGATTGAATGGCCGTTATCATCGCTTATTTTCCCGCGTAAAGTGTATTGCTGCGCAAACATTTGCAACGAAGCTAACGCCATAGCAATTGTTAAAAGTAAAGGTTTCATGTTAAAGTGCCGTAAGTAGCCGCTAAGATGCAGTTATTTGAGTAAAACAATAAAACGTGAGGTTGTTAATTAATGTTAAATAAGCGCATAAAAAAACCTGCTTTGTTAAAAAGCAGGTTTTAGTTTTTAAGAGTTTGCCGGCAGGGGCTTCCGGTTATAATTTTATGTCAGAAAAAAAGCACATTAGCAGGTGGTTTTAATGACCATCATGCTGTTCAAGCGTTATTTGTCTTCTTATGGTCTCTTCCAATGAAATAAATGTCTCGGTACGTTGAATACCTTTTACATTTTGTATGTGCTCATTCAAAACCTCACGCAGGTGGTTAGTATCATGGCAAATTATTTTGGCAAAAATACTGTATAAGCCGGTAGTGTAATGCAGCTCCACAATCTCTTTAATCGCTTTTAATTGTTTAACCGCTTCGGTGTATTGCGACCCTTTTTCAAGGAATATACCCAGGAAGGCAGTAATGTCATAACCCAGCTTTTGGGGGTCAACTTCAAGGCTTGCACCTTTAATTACGCCCATCTCCTCCAGCTTTTTCATACGCACGTGTATGGTACCACCGGACACGATCAATTCCTTGGCGATCTCGGTGTAGGGGGTGGTTGCATTTTTCATCAATATTGACAAAATCTGTATATCCAGATTATCAATTTCTAAATTTTGCGCTTTTCTGTGGGACATAAATTTGAATTTCAATATTTAAATACAAGTTTAATTAAAATTTGTATAAAAATAAAATAAATTTGTTGAAATATTTGCAAGAAAGGTGCAGCTGTATTACTTTTGTATCAAGCAATCGGAAAAACCTAATCGACGCTCTTTAAAATATTATAATGTTGGGTGGTGAAATTTTTGGCAGACACACCTCCTTGTCCCGGTGGCGGAGATCATGGGAAACCCGAAGCGGGCTAACCACTCTGTGGAGGTTCGAATCCTTCCCCAACAGCAATTCACTGGCGTGAATTAAATACTGTGGGATGGTGAAATTTTTGGCAGACACACCTCCTCGTCGCGGTGGCGGAGATAATGGGAAACGCTTAGTAATAAGCATAACCACTCTGTGAAGGTTCGACTCCTTCTCCTACAGCTCTTCTCATAATTTAGGTTTATAATTGGTTAGTAAAGGCCCCTGCCCATCAGGGGCTTTACTTTTTTAAAACCTTTTGTACCAAAAAATAGGCACTCTAAGTATTGAACACCAAGCTTCGAAATGAGTATAAAACTACTTCATAACTCTATATTCTTCATTCAGCGTTCAATATAAAAAAGCCTCCCGACTAAATCAGAAGGCTTTTTATAGGAAATCTTTCAATCACAGGTCAGACTAAAATATTTTAAATCCAATACTCAACGCCCAAAGGTTTTGACGCTGACCATAATTTTCATTCAGTTTAGTTAAGCCGCCCTCATAACGCAAGTCTGCAGTAATTGAGCCAATATCAACACCTGCACCTACCTGAAATCCTAAAGTGCTTTTGTTGTAATTGCCAAAATCTGCATAAGCTCCACCAAAGTTAGCAGAGAAGTTTTTACTCTGATCCATAATGTATGAGTAGATAGGGCCACCCATTATGCGAAAGTTCAGGTCGTCATCTCCAATTGCGGTACCCACTAATAATGGAACGTTCAGCGTAGTGAATTTAACATCGCCACTGTAGTTGGTGCCGTTGTTATTTGAATTGAACTTACCGCCTTTGCTGCTCAAATAAAGCTCCGGTTGAACGTAAACGCCTGTGCCTATACGGCCAAACAAACCTGCCTGATAGCCTGCAACTGTTGATTCGTTTAAATTATCAGTAGTTATCTTTGAAAAATTTACGCCACCTTTTACTCCTAAGCTAAATTGTGCGTGGGCGCTTATGCTCACAGCTATAAGCAGTGCTGCACTTAATAAATACTTTTTCATAACAGAATTATAAGGTTGTTAAAAATAGGGCTAATAAACCCATTAATTTATGATATTAGCAATTGCTGTACCAATTTTTTGGGTAATGCAAATCAGGTTATTTTTATATTTGTGCAAAATAATTAAACATGGCAGAGGTAAGCATCAGTAATAAAGACTGGGAACGCGTAAAAATTAAAATACAAAGAAAGTATAACCATCTTTCTGATGAGCAATTGAATTACACCGAAGGTCAGGAAGAAGCTCTAATAAATAACTTAATGCACCTGGTGAACCGTAAACGTGAGTATGTGGTGTTCACGCTAAAAAAAGCTTTGGTTAATATAGACAATAACAGACTGTAAAAACTCTGTTAAGTGTCTTATTAATACAGATCTATTTTTTGTATTTTTATAATTCTAACTTTTACTAAATGCAGGTGGGTGTGATTAAAAAATACAGAAAGATCGTTTTGTCGGCGGGTTTGCTGGCATTTGCAATAGGCACATGGAGTTTTAAAGACGACCTTTTCCAGATATCTAAAAATTTGGAGGTATTTGCTTCTTTATATAAAGAGGTAAACGTTAACTACGTTGACGACATTAACTCGGCCGAGATGCTCAAAACCGGTGCCGATGCCATGCTCAATGGCCTTGATCCTTACACAGAATTTGTTCCCGAATCAGAAATAGAAGATTACAAATTACACTACGTAAGTACGCAGTACGGTGGTATTGGCGCAAGCATATTTATCAGAGACAATAAAGTTTTTGTATCAAGTGTGTTTGAAGCTTACCCTGCACAAAAAGCAGATGTTAGGGCTGGTGATCAGATCATCTCCATTAATGACGTGCCACTGCAAGGCAAAAATAACGATCAGGTTAGCACCTTGCTTAAAGGTTCAAATGGTACTGCAGTTAAGCTGGTGGTTAAACGTGATGGTGAAGCGAACACTTTAACAAAAAGTGTTGTACGCGATGAGATCAAGCAGCCTAATGTATCTTACTACGGCATGGTTGATGGCAATATGGGGTATATTAAACTGGATAAGTTTTTAGAAAATTCAGGAGATGAGGTAGCAAGCGCGCTTATCGCTTTAAAAAAGAATAACCCTACAGGCATCATACTTGACCTCCGCTCAAATGGTGGTGGTATTTTGCAGGAGGCTGTAAAGATACTTAACTTGTTTATACCGCAAGGCACCGAGGTGGTTGTACAAAAAGGTAAGCTTAAAGAGAAAAGCTTTAATTATAAAACCATGTCGCCGGCAGTAGCGCCTGATATGCCTTTGGTAGTATTGATCAACAACCGCTCAGCTTCAGCATCAGAAATTGTAGCAGGAGCTGTGCAGGATCTGGATAGGGGGGTAGTGATTGGTCAGCGTAGCTACGGTAAGGGATTGGTTCAGCAAACGTTCCCTTTGCCATATAACAGCTTGGTTAAAATTACTATCGCTAAATATTATGTACCATCAGGCCGTTGTATCCAAGAGTTGGATTATGCGCACCGTAAAGACGATGGCAGCGTTTTAAAATTTGCCGATTCGCTTATACATGAGTTCAAAACAAAAGGTGGTCGCTCTGTTTATGATGGTAGTGGAATTTATCCCGACCTGTCTATAAAGCAAGAACGCTATGCCAGCGTTACGCAAGTGCTTATAGGTAAATTGTTTTTATTTGACTATGCTACTAAATACCGCGATTCGCATCCTAAAATAGGCGATCCAAAAGGATTTAGTCTGAGCGATGCTGAGTACAACGACTTTGTTAAGTATCTGGCAGATAAGAATTATACTTATAACACTATCTCTGAGCGAACTTTAGATGCTCTGAAAGCTGATGCAACTAAAGAGAAGCAGTTTGACCAGATCCAGACTGAATATGAATCTCTTAAAGCGAAGTTAATGAACAGTAAAAAGAATGATCTTCAACTTCATAAATCCGAAATTAAACAAGCTTTAGAGGATGAGATCGTGTCTCGTTACTACTACGAAAAAGGCAGATTTGAAGCAGGCTTTAAATATGATAAAGAATTAGCCCAGGCTGTAAAAACTTTGCAGGATAAAAACTTGATAACTTCAATTTTGCGCGGCGATGGTAACTATAAAGTTATTGGCAAACCGGTTTTAGCTATGGCTGATAAGAAAGCAGCTGCGGATAATAAGGATGAAAAATAAGCATTACTCCGTAATGGAATAAGAAAAAGCGGTGCCCTGCAAGCACCGCTTTTTTTGCGAGTAAACTTTTTGCTTTTAAACTTGTCATAAGCTTTATTAAATGCAATAGCTATGAAAAAAATTAGTTTAATTTCCGCTCTGTTGTTAAGTACTTTGCTTTTTAAAACTGCCGACGCGCAGATCAGCTTAAATGTTAACATTGGGGCGCAGCCAGC
Source organism: Mucilaginibacter auburnensis (assembly GCF_002797815.1). Taxonomy (NCBI): domain Bacteria; kingdom Pseudomonadati; phylum Bacteroidota; class Sphingobacteriia; order Sphingobacteriales; family Sphingobacteriaceae; genus Mucilaginibacter; species Mucilaginibacter auburnensis. The sequence continues at coordinate 1,453,301 of NZ_PGFJ01000002.1, read as the reverse complement.
CTGGGGACCGGTTGGCTATGATTATGTTGAGAATTATTACCTGCCGGATATTGACGTTTACTATGATGTACCCGCTCATCAGTATGTTTATTTAAACAATAACGTTTGGGTACGCTCGCGTGCATTGCCCGCACGATATTCAAATTACAATATTTATAACGGCTATAAAGTGGTTGTAAACGAACCACGACCATGGTTAAGGGCAGACGTAATACGCGCTAAATATGTGGGTTACAAAGGCCGTCATGATCAGGTGATCATTCGTAACAGTAAAGATGTAAAGTATGTTAACCATTGGAAACCCGGCAAAGGACCTAAAGGTCCGGGAAGAGGCCCTGCAGGAGGTCCTCCGGGACATGGTCCGGGTAGAGGACATGGAAAAGGACCCAAACACTAAATTTTATTGATATTAATATAAATTACAATGCCCGCGTAAGCGGGCATTGTTTGTTTTAACGTATTTGAGTTAAATTTTTTCTATTCAGATAGCACACTCGATACCTTGTACAAGGTTTTGCCATCTTTAATAATTGGCTCATAATAAACGCCATCAGGATCAACATAATAATCAACCCCTTTTAAGGTAACTTTCTGGCTATCTTTTGGTAGTTTATTAATTGTGGTTCCGATCTTTGGTAAAACCATGTTGCCATCAGGGGTATTTAAAACGCCATTCTCGCCGGTAACCATATATACTTTTTCGCCTTTTGTGTTAGTTTTAAGGGTATAATAAACACCACGATATTCATAATATTGTGCGCCATTAATTAAAACGGAATGTACATTTTTACCCAAAGTTGGCACCGCTGCACCAACAGGCGGGTTGGTTACGGTATATCCACCGGTATCATTAGCGCGATAATAAGCACCGTTGGTATAGTAATATAAATCAGCGCCAACGTAGAATGGATAAAAGCCAAGCGGCATTGCTCCTAATTGAAAACCTTCATTAGGATACCCCAGATCATTATAACCACGACCTGTGTAAGGTTTTTGATAGGCACCCGGATAAAAACCCATGCCCCAACCCGACCCCCACCATGGCCAGTAACCAAAGCCTCCCCAGCCAAAGCCGTAGCCCATACCCATATAAGGCCCGGTTCCCCAAAAAGCGCCGCGCCACTGTGCCTCGGCGTTTGAAGAACTGAAACAAAGCCAGGCTACCAGTAAAAATCCGGCAACACTTTTTGACAGCTTACTCATCTTAAAATTTGTTTGTATTCCGTTAGACTAATTTAGCTTGAATTGGTTTAAAACGGATAGGATGTAAATTTATTTTTCTAACAGCTCTGCCGGGAAAGTTAATTTAAAAGTGCTACCCTCATTAACCTCAGACTGAACCGATATTTCAATACCATGAAAGTTAGCTATTGATTTAACAATTGGCAGCCCCAGTCCAAAACTATCCTGTTGTAAAGATTGCCTGAATTTTTTAAACCGGTTAAATATAAAGGGCAATGCTTCAGCGCTAATGCCTATACCGGTATCAATAATACTGATCACCAATTTTTCATTTTCCATTGAAGTTACTACCATTATCTCGCCGTTAGGCCGGTTGTATTTAATAGCGTTGTTTATGAGGTTGAAAAATAAATTGAACAACAAAAAACGGTTGATGTTGACCAACGTTTTATCATCGGGAATAATAAGTGTGCAGGTAATATCTTGCTCAACAAATCTTACAGATATTTCATCATGCACTTCCTGCAGTAATTCTCTTATGCTGGCTTTATCCTCTTTCAAAAACTGTTCGTTCTCAATTTGAGATATAAGCAGTAATGTTTTGGTAATACTTTTAAGTCTGTTAAGTATCTTCTGCATTTCCAGCATACGCAGTTTAAGGTCTTCTGCTATATCCTCCCGCTCAAACATGTTCTCAATTTTTGATTGCAGAATGGATATAGGCGTCATTAACTCATGCGACGCATTTGAAATAAACTCCCGTTCTTTTTGAAAAGCAGCCTCAATAGCCTCTATCATTTTATGAATACTTTGATCCAGGTATTGAAAGTCGGTAGTGTTGGTTTTTATTTCTTTATACGACCCGAAGTTGGGGAACTTTCGGTTCAATAGCTTGGTTTTAATGATCAAGCCTAATGGCCTTAGCAGGTAGTTGGTGTACAGCTGATCGGCCAGCACAGTAAGTAGTATCATGCCCACCAACAGCATAAATGCTATGTTTTGCAGCGGTGCACTGGTATCATTAAGCGTAGCAGTACTTTTGCCTATCTCAAGCAGGTATTTTTGGTTATTGAGCTTAAACGCGTGGCTTAATATGCGGTATTCAATAGTATCGCGCCCAACCAAGCGCTTTTCATTTTTAATGGTATCAATAATATCGTTAGCAACGGTATCCACCTCTATGGTAAGATATTCGTCTTTAAGTGGCAGGTAATAACTGCCATAGGTTTCACCGTAGGGTATATAGTCTTCAATGCCTTGTTGTTCAACAATTTGCAAAAATTTGCTCTTTTGCCTTATCAGCTTATTATCAACGTAATTGCGGCTAATATTAGCAATGAGTACCGGCACCAGTAACACAAACAGCACGGCTATTACCAATTTTGAAATGGCATTGAACAGCGTGAGTTTGGTGTTTAGTTTCAATATTTTAGTTGAGTAAAGTAATTTTATAACCCAGTCCCCTTACGGTTTCAAGCCAATCGGGCGGCGCGTAGGCGTTTAACTTTTTGCGTATGTTTTTAATGTGCGCATCTATATAGTTTGAATCATAATCATCATTAATAATGCTGCCCCAAATATGCTCGCTTAGCTGTGTGCGTGTAAGCGTGCGGTTTTTATGCAAAATTAAATAAGCTATTAAATCAAATTCCTTTTTAGTGATGGTGTTAATAACGCTGCCATTATAGGTTATAGTACGGTCGGTTAAGTTAATGGCAAAATCTCCCAGTTGAACAATGCTTTGCTTCAAGCCAAACTTTCGGCGCAGTATGGCCTGCATTCTACTCTGCAACTCTAAAAGCGAGAATGGTTTGGCTAAATAATCATCAGCGCCCTGATCAAGACCCTGCACCCGATCATAAACTTCTGCCCGGGCAGTTAAAATAATACAAACCGCATCGGGGTTATGTTGCTTGGCTTCTGTAAGCAGGTCCATGCCATCGTAATCAGGCAGACCAAGGTCAATCAAAATAAAATCGTATAAATTAATAGCTACCTTTTCCGAGCCTTGTTTACCGGTGTGGCATACTTCGCAAATATAATTATGGTTGGTTAAAAATATTTCAACCTCTTTGGCAAGTGCAACCTCATCCTCTATGATCAAAACATTCATGGCGTATCAATAAAAAAGATAGAAAAAAGTAAGGTTATAGAATGATTCGCGCTTGTTTCTTAATGAGCCCTGAACGTTTACCGGTATGGAGTATTTGTAGGCAAACTCAAATGTGTAATGCGGACGATTATATGCAATAGGAAGTTTAAAACTATAATTCAGCGCATTGAATCGACCGTTATTGTACTGATAGGCAGAGTTATCCAACTTAATTACGTTTGGATTTAATATACCCTCCTGATGATCGAGCGAATAGGTGTGGACAAAATTTTGCGTACCCAATATCATGCTCACAGTAGGGTTAAACGTTAAATAATCGTTATTGCTGAACAAGCGCCAGTCGGGCTCGAAGTATTTAGATTGACTAAGCGTAATAAAAAAGTCGTTTGAGCGGCCAAACAGATAGTCCATCACTACAGTTGATTTAAAAGGCCCCCAGTCATACGCATTCTTAAAATTAATATCATTATTAGTGGCCGATTCAATTATGCGCTGTTCTTTATTGAAAATGAAGCGGGTGTAACTAATAGAACCCGAAAATTTCTTGGATGGGCGATATAAGTAACCACCGCCAATATCTATTTCGTCAATAGAAGTACGGTAGCCAATGAGGCGCAGTACAGAGCCATATGCAAAAAAGCCTTGCTTGGTATTATAGATAACATCTGCCGAGTAAAAAGGATAACGTATAGGGCCCGTGCGACCAAAGAACATGGCATCGCTGCCGAAATTTAAACCTACAGATATTGATCTTTTACGAATGATGGTATCAGTATCGGCATAAAAAGTTGTAGCGCCTTTGGGCAAAAGCAATTTTCCTGCTGATGCTTCAAGGCTGGCGGCTATTATCAATAAGAATAATATGCGTATAAACTTCATTTATAGTTTACTAATTATTCAGGGTTAGTTATTATTTCTTCTTGGTATTTCCGGCGGACGCTCCATACCTTCCGGACGACGCTCGCGCTGACGTTTAGGCGGTTGCGCATCGTCAATCTTTTCCGGCTTAGCCTGGCGTTTAGCTTTCTGTACCTCTTTTATTCTTTTCTCATCCTCCTCCGGAGGCTGTTTTTTTATTATGGTATCTGTAAAGGGTAAGCTGTAGCGATCAGTATAATGGATTTTTGCAAATGGCACCTGCTCAACCACGCGTATGGGTGTTGACCACAACAAGGTTGGTGCAAAAAGCAAAAGTATCACAATATACACAAACCACCTCATCACTAAACGATAGAAAAATGTAAAAAAATGTTAAAATAAGGATAACAATGCCTGCGGTTATTCAATACCGGCAGATTTTTGGAGCTAAATTTACCCTTATAGTTTAACAAAGCAAAGCAGAAAGCTTTAGGCTGTTTTGATGCCTTTTGAAGTATAAACACGGTTTTGATCGTCGGTAATAACGCAGCTAACCTGGTTCAACTTATTCATTAAATATAAACCGGCATTAATGCCCATGGCCATTAACGGCGACGTTAAAGCGCTTGAAAACTCGGCTGAAGGACTTAATACATAAATGTTTTCTATAGCACTAACCATAAAGCCGCCACCGTTATTTACCTTGGCGGGCTTTTGTTTATTTACAGCGGTAGCCAGCGCCATGTTACTAATATCCAAATTTGCCAGTTGCTGATTGTTAAAGCCTGAAAGGGCTGTTGCCGCGGTCCATGGTTCCAGATCAGGCTGTATACCCCAGGTTAATATGTCACCATCAAAAGTAATAACACCCGAACTTACACCTTCCATTTGCAGCAGGTATTTAGCCCTGTCGGCAGCGTAGCCTTTAGCAATAGCAGCCAGACTGATACGCATACCCTTTTCTTTTAAAAATACAGTACATGCATATGGGTCAACAACCACAGCCTGATAATTAGTTTTAGTAACAGAGTAGGGGATGGTTGCTAACGGAGCAGAGTTATTACTGTCAATAAATATTTTATCAGCCGAGTAGTAGGTAATATCAAAAGTGCCGTAGGTAAGTTCGGCTATTTTAAGGGAGCGTTCTATTAACCTAAATATTTCACCGCTAACTTTAACAGGTTGCATCCCGGCGTTACGGTTAATAAGGTTTATTTCACTGTCCTCGCCGAAAGTAGTTAACAGCTTTTCAACGCGATTTATCTCAGCAATAGCACTGTTAATGCGCTGGTTTGCCACGGCATGGTTTTCGCCAACAACACTTATCTCAAAATTGCTACCCATTAAACGGGTTTCATGCCCGAAAACCGTTAAATTATTTGCCGATGTATTTTTTAGAGCCAGCATAATACGCCTGTTAAAAGTTATTAACTAACCGGCGTTCCTGAGAAAATAGACCATGCAGAACACAGGTATAATAAATTAACAGCTAAAGTAAAACGGCTTTATGAAAATAACATGAAAAGGGGATGCGGATGTGCAGATGTGCAAATTTGTAAATGAGCGGATGTGCGAAAATGGAGAGGGGCGAATACAGATGTGAAACGATAATCATCTTGCATATCTGCATATCCACTCATTTGCAAATCTATTAAGCTACCGTTCCCTCTTTCAGTTTCTCTGCATTTTCAGCAAACTGAAGTGCTTCCATTACTTCCAATATATCGCCATTCATTACGCCTGACAGGTTATAAATGGTTAAGCCAATGCGGTGCTCGGTTAAGCGGCCCTGCGGGAAGTTATAGGTACGTACCTTAGCCGACCTGTCGCCGGTAGCCACCATGGTTTTGCGTTTTTTTGATGCTTCTTCCAGGTGTTTTTGTAATTCCAACTCGTATACGCGTGAGCGAAGTACCTGTAAAGCTTTATCAAAGTTTTTTAACTGCGATTTCTGATCCTGGCATTGCGCTACTAAACCGGTAGGTAAGTGAGTTAAACGCACAGCAGAATAAGTAGTGTTAACTGATTGTCCGCCCGGGCCCGATGCGCAGAACAGATCTTTACGTATATCGGCAGGGTTTAATACAATATCAAATTCATCCACCTCAGGCAATACCACAACTGATGCTGCTGATGTGTGCACACGGCCCTGTGTTTCCGTATCAGGTACACGTTGTACACGGTGAACGCCCGATTCATATTTCAGCGTACCATAAGCGTCCTCTGCAATTACGTTGAACACGATCTCTTTGTAACCACCCGCGGTGCCTTCGGTATAGTCAACCAATTCAGTTTTCCAGCCGCGTTTCTCGCAGAAACGCATATACATACGGTAAAGGTCGCCGGCAAAAAGTGCTGCCTCGTCGCCACCTGTACCACCACGAATCTCAACAATAGCGTTTTTAGAATCTTCCGGATCTTTAGGGATCAGCATCAAACGGATCTTTTCTTCCATCTCCTCCTGTTGAGTCAATAGTTCGTCAAGTTCCATTTTCGCCATCTCTCTAAACTCTTCATCCTTCTCGGTAGCCAGAATTTTTTTGTTGGTGTCGATGTTGCTCATAATGTTGCGGTATATATTATACTCATCAACAATTTTGGCCAGATCTTTATATTCTTTATTTAGTTGGGCAAAACGCTTCATATCAGCCATGGCATCAGGGCTGCTCAGTTCAGCTTCTACATCTTTCCAGCGTTGGTTTATCGCCTCTAATTTATCTAACATAATATATTATTGTAAGAGGCAAAGCCTCCTGTAAAAAAAGTGCACAAAGTTACAGAATTTTAAGGGAGTGTAAAAGGTTAAAGCTTAAAGGTGAAAGGTTTTGACATTTTCAAGATACCTGTTGTTGCTCTTGTTGCTCAAACCTTTCCAATTTAAGCTCTACACCATCAAAAACGGCGTAGGAGTTATAGTTGATCCATTCACCCAGATTTATGTAGCGGCTATCCGCGCTCAATTGTATATCCAGCGGGAAGTGACGGTGGCCAAATATCAGGTAATTGTAGGGCGTGGTTTTGATCACATCGTGGCTATACTCTACCAGCCATTTTTGTTCTTCTATTTTACGCTGCTCATTAGCCAACCCGGCTTCACGGCTTTTACCCGACCAATAATTGGCTATACCCACACCTAAATTAGGATGCAGCCGTTCAAACAACCATTGGCAAACCTTGCTGCGGAATATCTTTTTTAGAATTTTATAAGCGCCATCGCCCGGACCAAGCCCATCGCCGTGGTGAAGAAAGAATTTTTTGCCGCCGCGCTCCATTACCATTTCATTGGTGATGATTGTAGCGTTCAGTTCCTTTTCAAAATAACCAAACATCCACATATCGTGGTTGCCTTTAAACAAATAGATCTTTATTCCGGAGTCGGCTAACTCGGCCAGTTTGCCAATAAAGCGTACATAACCCTTAGGTATAACTGTATTGTATTCAAACCAAAAGTCGAATACATCACCCATTAAAAACAGCTCGGCAGCATCGGCCTTAATGCTATCCAGCCAGCGTACTAAACGCGCCTCACGTGTGCGGCTATTCTCGTAACTGCCCGCGCCTAAATGAAAATCAGATGCAAAGTAAAGTTTGTTGCCTGTTGCCATCGGGCCAAAAATACATTTTAAGCGCAATATATTGCTGAAATGATTGGGTTTATGGCAAACTGTTTGTTGTGTTTAATAGTTGTGTAACATGGGCAACCGACACATTTACTCACCCGGTCTGCGCTGCGCTGGACCACCCTCGCTAACCTTCGGTTAAAGAGGGTATAGGTAATAAATTTCCTCCCCTCTTTGAGAAGCAGAGAGGGGTGACAAGCGAAGCAAAGTCGGGGTGAGTTGATAAAGGAGCATTAAAAGAAGCACTATGAGATCTATCTGGAAAGGTTCAATTGGATTTGGACTGGTTAACATACCTGTAAAACTGTTTTCGGCGGTGCAAACCAGTAGTTTGGATTTTGACATGCTGGATAGCCGCGACCACTCACGAATTCGCTTTCAGCGGGTCAATGAGCAAACGCATAAGGAAGTTCCGTATGATAAAATTGTAAAAGGCTATAAGCTGGACGATGATTATGTAATTATGGACGATAGCGATTTTGAAGATGCCGCGCCGGAGAAGAGCCGCATCATCACCATTGAAAGCTTTGTTGACATCGCTGATGTTAACCCCATGTTCTACGAAACATCCTATTATACCGAACCGGATACGAAAAATAACAAGGCGTATGCTTTGCTGCTGCAGGCTTTGGCAAAATCAAAAAAGGCAGGCTTGGCACGTTTTGTACTGCGAAGCACCGAAAGCCTTTGTATAGTGCACCCGGTTGATAACGTATTGGTGGTAACCCGCATAAGATTCGGACAGCAGATTCGCAGCACCGAAGATTTGAAGGTTGGCGATAAGGTAACCATCAGCAAAAAAGAGTTGGATATGGGTTTAACGCTGATTGAACAATACGCCGAAAAGTTTGATGTATCTAAATTTAAAGATGACTATACTGAATCATTACTTAATATAATAAAAGCAAAGGCCAAAGGCAAACGTGCCAAGGTTAAAAAGCTTACGCCTAAGAAAACAGGCAGCGATGACCTGTACGATCAATTAATGGCCAGTTTAACAAAGAAAGGAGCGTAACTTATGGGCCTGGAAACCTATGTAAAAAAGCGCGATTTTAAACAAACCAGCGAACCCAAGGGTGGTAAAAGCGATAGTAAAAATTTAAGTTTTGTGATACAGCGTCACCATGCTTCGCGGCTTCATTATGATTTCAGATTGGAACTGGATGGTACGCTGAAAAGCTGGGCAGTGCCCAAGGGCCCGTCGCTTAACCCTAATGATAAACGTCTTGCCATGATGGTGGAAGACCACCCTATAGACTACCAGCATTTTGAAGGTATTATCCCGAATGGTAATTATGGTGCGGGGGTAGTTATTATATGGGATAAAGGAACGTACACGTCGCTGGCCGACGATAGGAAGGATGATATAACGCAATTACGGGCGGGTTTAAAATCGGGCAATTTAAAGTTCAGGCTGGATGGCGATATTTTAAAAGGCGAGTTCGCTTTAGTGAAGATCAAAAATCCTAAAGATGATAACGCCTGGCTGCTTATTAAGCACCGCGACGAATTTGCCGTTGATGATTTTGACAGTGAGAATTTAGTGCCTGATGCTGTTAAGAAGATGAAGAATAACAAGGAGGGTAAGGCAAAGGCTTTACCCAAACAGCATAAGGTAAAAGAATTTGATAACAGCGAAACCGCTGAAGAAGAGGAAGATCAGTACTTTACTGCATACACCGGTAAAGAAGTTATGCTGGTTAACGGCGATAAAAACGATGCAAGCAAAACCTACAAAAAACTCATATCCGAACTAAAAGCCGTAAAGCGCGAAGCGGTTTTTGAAGGCGAAATAGTGAAAGAGGGTCGCACCAACAAATTTAAAATTACCGACCTGATAAGTTTAGATGAACACGACCTGAGCGGCTTGGAACCGAAAAAACGGAGCAAGTTATTGGAGGCTTTTGTGGAGCAACTGGGAAGTAACCTAATAGTGTTAAGTGACGAATAACTACTACTATCTGCATTTTGTAGCAATATAAATTATTAACAGTTTTAACTACCGCTTCGTATATTGCACAAAATTTTCAGTTATGTACAATTTCTTATTACATCTGCATTCCGGTTTCAGGTATGTAGTAATGGTGATGCTGGTGGCAGCCATATTGGTTGCATTTGCAGGGTGGTTAGGTAAACGCGAATACAGCGAGGGTAACCGTAAGCTAAACTTGTTTGCCATGATATCTGCCCATACTCAGTTTTTGATAGGCTTGATACTGTACTTTGTTAGTCCGTATGTTCAATTTACCAGTGTTACTATGAAAGATACTACCTTGCGCTATTGGACAATGGAACACTTAGTAATGATGCTTTTTGCTATTGTACTGATTACTGTTGGCCATAGCCGCGCTAAAAAAACGGTGTTGCATGATGGTAAATTTCGTGCGATAGCTATTTATTACTCGTTAGCACTTTTAGTGATCGTAGCTGCCATATTGCAAAGTGGCCGTGGTTTGTTTGGTACCAACTAAAAAAAACGAATAAATATTTTGCTATATTAAAATTCTTTATATTTTTGTGACCACAATGATCAAAAACAACAATAGAAACTTCTGGTGGCACTCATTAAATTGGGCAGCCGGAGTCTCGTTTGATCAGCAAGACTAATCAATTGTAAACCTATACAAAAACCCGGCGAGTCCTCCTCTGCCGGGTTTTTTGTTTTACACAATATTGAAAATACTAAATGAAAAAGTTTAAAATTACCACCACTTACAAAAAGCTACTTGCCGATACTACTACGCCTGTTAGCATATACCTCCGCCTGCGCGATGTTTTCCCCAATTCGCTGCTGTTAGAGAGTTCTGATTACCACAGCAGGGAGAACAGCCTGAGCTTTGTTTGCTGCCAGCCCTTTGCAGGTTTGCAATTAAATGATGGCACGCTTAGCAAAAGCTACCCGGATGGCGTTAAAGAAGAACTGAAAGAGGGCAGTTTTGAGTTAATAGACCAGATAAGCAACTTTTTGGGCAGCTTTGAAACAACAACGCTTCCGCTTAAAATAACATCAAATGGTTTGTTTGGTTACTTTACGCATGAGGCCGTTGAGCATTTTGAAACCATTAAACTAAAAAAGAGCGACGATACCACCCGCAAAATACCGGTAATGCAATACCATCTTTACCGTTACATCATTGCGATAGATCACTTTAAAAATGAGTTATATATTTTCCTGAACTCAACGGAAGGCGACACGCAGGATGTTGGTATAAGCCGTATTGAAGATCTCATTAAAAATAAAAACTTCCCTGAATACAGTTTCAGGAGCGATGGCGAAGAAAAATCTAACCTGAGCGACCAGGGCTTTATAGCTATAGTGGAGAAAATGAAGCAGCACATTTATCGCGGCGATGTTTTTCAGATCGTACCGTCGCGTGCTTTTTCCAAGAAATTTATCGGCGATGAGTTCAATGTTTACCGTGCGTTACGTTCTATCAACCCATCGCCTTATTTGTTCTATTTTGACTTTGGCGATTTTAGAATATTCGGCTCATCTCCCGAGGCGCAGATCACCATTAAAGAGCGCCGCGCAACTATTTACCCTATAGCCGGTACATTTAAACGCAGTGGCGACGATATAAAGGATGCCGAAATAGCCATGAATTTGAAGAATGATGCAAAGGAATCAGCAGAACACGTAATGTTGGTTGACCTTGCACGTAACGACCTGAGTCGCCATTGCGACCATGTGGAAGTGAAGGCTTTTAAAGAGGTTCAGTACTACTCGCATTTAATTCACCTGGTATCAATGGTGAGCGGCCAGTTACAGCCTGATGTGCCAACCTTTAAAGTGGTTGCAGATACGTTCCCGGCGGGCACGCTAAGCGGCGCGCCAAAATACCGCGCTATGGAAATTATTGACGAGAACGAGAACATAAAGCGCAGTTTTTATAGCGGCGCTATTGGTTACCTGGGTTTCAACGGAGATTTTAACCATGCCATCATGATCCGCTCTTTTCTAAGTAAAAACAATACGCTGCATTATCAGGCAGGTGCGGGTATAGTAGCAGGATCAGTAGCAGAAAGCGAATTAAACGAAGTAAACAATAAAATAGCGGCCTTGCGCAAAGCAATTGAACTGGCAGAAGAGCTATAACCACTAATCCCTGAAGGGAACAAACAAATTGATTAAAACGTACAAGATATTATTATGAGTGAACAAGGACAGACACAGGCTTCTAACCCTGTTAAGGCATCGGCGGGCAAGATTTTAATTATAGATAATTACGATTCGTTTACCTACAACCTGGTGCATTTGGTTAACGAAATTGGTATGCAGTGCGAGGTATGGAGAAATGATAAATTTAAACTGGAGGATGTTGATGCTTTTGATAAGATCATACTTTCACCAGGTCCGGGCATTCCATCAGAAGCTGGTTTATTGCTGGATGTGATAAAAATATATGCAGCTACCAAAAGCATTTTTGGCGTGTGCTTAGGTCAGCAGGCCATTGCAGAGGCATTTGGAGGTAGTTTGTACAATCTGAAACAGCCTATGCATGGTATTGCTACGCCGATAAAGGTTACTGATGAGCATGAGCAACTTTTCCAAGGTTTGCCACATGAATTTAAGGTAGGCCGTTACCACTCGTGGGTAGTTGATGAAAATAACCTGCCCGATGTACTGACCATTACCGCTGTTGATGAGCGCGATAACTCAGCTATGGCACTGCGCCATAAATTTTATGATGTACGCGGCGTGCAGTTTCACCCTGAGTCAATTCTTACAGAGTATGGTAAAGAGATGATGCAGAATTGGTTAGCATTGCGTGGGGAGTTGGTAACGAAGTAACGCCCCATAGTTTTAAAAGCAACCCCTCCCCCGGGAGGGTAGGGAGGGGTTTGTCCGCCGGGCTAAACCCTTCCCGCCACTTCACTGGCAGCCGCACCCTTCCCCAAGGAAGGATGTTTTGATTGATACTTAATTACAAGGCAAAGCACTATCTTTGATCTCAAATGAGCATTCCAACATACCCTGTTCAAGGGCAAACCATATTAGATAAAATTGTTGTTCGTAAACGCGAGGAAATAGCAGAAGCTAAAGCAAAGATCAGCGTTCAGGAACTGGAGAACTCGCCGTTGTTTGGCAGGGAAACCTATTCTTTTAAGCAGTTTTTGCTTGACCCAACCCGCACAGGTATAATAGCAGAGTTCAAGCGCAGATCTCCATCAAAAGGAATTATAAACGACAGGGTAAGTGTTGAAGAGGTAACAACCGGCTACGCAGCTGCGGGAGCTTCGGCATTGTCGGTGCTGACCGATACCGATTTTTTTATGGGCACGCAGATAGACATTTTGAATGCACGTGCTGTTAATCATATACCGATCCTTCGTAAAGATTTTATGATAGATGAGTATCAGTTATTGGAAGCTAAGGCATGGGGAGCAGATATTGTTTTATTAATTGCCGCCATACTTACACCGGTAGAAATTGATACACTGGCAACCCTGGCAAAAAGTTTAGGCTTAAATGTATTGCTGGAAGTGCATAACATGGAAGAGTTACAACGTAGTATTCATCCTAAATTGGATGCAATAGGTGTGAACAACCGTAACCTGGCCGATTTTACCGTATCAGTTGATACATCATTCCAATTAGCCGACCATATCCCGGCTGAGTTCATGAAAATATCCGAAAGTGCCATCAGCAACACAAAAGTTATCAGAGAACTTAAGCAGGCTGGCTTTAACGGTTTTTTAATTGGCGAAAACTTTATGAAACAGGAAAACCCGGGCGCGGCAATGGCTGAGTTTGTGAAGGGGCTGTAATTAAGGTAAAAGGTTTAAGGCGAAAGTAAAGTGCTTGATTTGTAGAATCGGGCCTTTGCTATTTTGCTTGTTATTGTGTTATTGGGCAATTGTGGAATATGCATAACGGCAAACTATCAACGTGAGATTGCTTCGTTCCTCGCAATGACGCGTAATTTGACAACTTAACTACCCCACCGTCTTTGCGAGGAACGAAGCAATCCCGAACTTGACAGGCCGCGTTGTAAGTGTTAGTGATGAATCATAAAATTAACAACTAATTCCATTAAACCCACACCATCACTTCCAGTCAAAACCACATAGTTTAAAGAATTTTAGTTTTTGATGAGAGGTGGTATAGTGAGGATGGCCCTGGCCATCGCCTTAATGATTATAGTGGGTAACAAGGCGAAGGCCCAGGGGTTCCATCAATTAACTCCTTCAGATTTTCAGGGCGTCCCCCGTCCGCGTATGATGGGCCATGTAGCCTACACCAATTGCACCATTGATTTTAGCTACCGTGCTTATCCAGACAGAGGTGGTTATTATAGTTTATATGCAACGGTAAATCTGTTAATTAACCGCGACCGCTGCTGGCTGGACACCCGAAACATTATATCAAAAGCCATGATGGATGAAGTGTTGAACCATGAGCAGGGGCATTACCTGATTGCCTACCTGGAACAACAGGAGCTACTACGGCAAATTAACCGTACCCGTTTTACAGCTAACTACAAAGCTGAGGCCATGCGTTTGTTTGATACTATTGATGCCAAGTACAAACAACTGAATACAGAATACGAAACCGGAACACAACACATGCAAAACCGCGCGCAGCAACGCAGTTGGGACGACTACTTTAAAAAACGTTTAGACAACCCTCCGCCGCTGGCACAAAATAATTATTGATGAAAGTGCCCAAGGTGGCTCACCCTGGCCAAGGTGGCTCACCTTGGCTCTTGGTGGCTCACCCCGGTTCTGAGCCGCCCTGTTTACAACCCTCGTTTTCTGGTAACACCGGGTTTTCTCGCTCTTTTGGTATCTGCTGATCCAAAACCTTCGGCGCCATATTGCCGGGCCATTTTGGCAATGCGGTCTTCCAGGCTCTCGGTGGTTAGGCGTTCACGACCAAGGCTGTCAACCATTATTGGGAACGCGAAAGGTGTAGGGCGTTCAATGTGTTTTAAAATGATGTTTTGATTGGCAATACGTTGCAACGCCGCCCGCAATCTGAACTCCTCCAACTGAAAAGCCAATGCTTCGTTATAGGCCTGACGTACCAATAAATTATCTGGCTCATATTCACTGAATACTTCAAAAAGTAAGGACGATGAAGCCTGTAAATGCCGGTTACGCACCTGCTGGCCCGGGTAGCCGGTGAATAATAACCCGCCAATGTGGGCTATATCCCTGAAGCGGCGACGCGCCATTTCATTGGCATTTAAACTTTGCAAAATATCGTCTAACAAACCGTCGATAGAAAAAAAGGAAGTGTCTTCCAGTATTTCCTCAATTGGTATATCTTCATCTGTAAGTAATTCAAAACCATAGTCATTCATAGCAATTGAGAAACTGGATGGCCTGATGCGCGATATACGGTAAGCCAGTAGAGAGGCCATGCCTTCATGTACTAATCTTCCTTCAAACGGATAAAATAATAAATGGTGTCCTTCCCGTGATTTAAACGATTCGATCAAAAACTCATGACTTTGCGGCAAATGAGATAACTCCTGTTGTAAAGCAAACAATGGCGTTAAAGCCTTTACCTCTTCGTCCTGTTCTATACCATGCGCTACCTCGTCAAGTTTATCTCTAAAAACTGCCGATAGTTGAGAAGACAGCGGCATACGACCACCATTCCAACTCGGTATCATGCCTTTTTGCGCGGTTGACTTTTTAACATAAGCCGACATATCTTTCAATCGCACAAATTCCAAACTCCTGCCCGCAAACCAAAACGTGTCACCTGGTTTTAACTTTGATACGAAAGACTCTTCAACCGTGCCTAAGCTGCCCCCGCTTAACCATTTTACACGCACGCTCATGTCGCTGGTAATGGTACCAATACTCAGGCGGTGTCGCATGGCAACCCTGCGGCTGTTTACTTTGTATAAACCGTTTTCAAATTCAACCTTTAAAAACTCGTCGTACTGGGCAAGGGTTTTGCCGCCGTTCACAATAAAATCTAAAAGCTGGTTGAACTCGCTCCGTTTAAGGTCGGCAAAGGCGTAGGTGGTTTTAACCTCGTTAAACAGTTCATCGGCCCTGAATCCTTCAGAAACAGCCAGTGTAACCATATACTGTAGCAACACATCCATAGTGAGCAGCATCGGATCGCGGCTTTCAAAAATTTTGCGTTTCAGCGCCTCTTTAATTGCAGCGCCCTCAAGTAGTTCTAAAGAATGTGTAGGCACAAAATAAGCTTTTGATATAGCTCCAGGGTGGTGGCCGCTACGCCCGGCCCTTTGCATAAAACGTGCTACACCTTTGGGGCTGCCAACCTGTATTACCGTATCAACTGGCCTAAAATCAACCCCAAGATCTAAACTTGATGTACATACCACTACCTTAAGCGCTTCCGCATGGAGCGCCTGCTCTACCCAGTTTCGTAATTCATTGTCTAACGAACCATGGTGCATAGCCATTACGCCGGCGTATTCAGGGTAATTGTCCAGTATTGCATGGTACCATATTTCGGCCTGTGAACGGGTATTGGTGAATATCAGCGTGGTTTTGCTTTTGGCTACCAGCTCCATCACCTGCGCAATAAGCTTAACGCCAATATGCCCCGCCCACGAATAGTTCTGTATATTCTCAGGAATGACAGATTTGATCACCAGCTTTTTGTCAACATCCGCCCTTATCATTTTAACGTTCTCACGGGGGAAGTCTGTGCCTAACAACACATCTGCGGCTTGTTCCAAATTCCCTATGGTGGCGCTTATGCCCCAAATTCTTAAAGATGTAGAAAGGTGTTTCAGCTTTGATAACCCCAACTCTACCTGAACACCTCTTTTAGTGCCTAATAACTCATGCCACTCGTCTGTAACTAAAACCTGTAGGCTTTTGAAAATAGTTGGATAATCTTTTTGGGCGAGCATCAAATGCAAACTTTCGGGAGTAGTAAGTAGTACTTCGGGGAGTTTGCGTTTTAGTGCTGCTTTTTCTGCTGCGGAGGTATCGCCTGTGCGGGTTGCAATATTCCATGGCAACTCCAGATCATCGCAAACTTCCTGCATGGCTTTACGGATATCATTGGTAAGCGCGCGTAGTGGGGTTATCCAAAGCATTTGCAATCCGTTATTCTTTCGAGTCTTATAATCCGGATGTTTGTTGATAAAGTCTGCCAGAAAAGGGAGAAACAAGGCAAAAGTTTTTCCGCTGCCTGTAGGCGCGTTCAGCAAACCCGAATAACCTTCAAGGTAGGCTGCTTCCATGTCTTTTTGAAACTGGAATTGTCGCCACTTTTTTTGGCGGTACCATTGTTGAATAACTTTTTGGCCGGGCGTTGTCATTTTGATTGCTAACAAAATAACTAAAGTATTTGTTATGCGTAAATGAAGAAGTATTGTTTAATAATATTGGCATTTGCAGGCTTGGTTGCCTGCTCACCTCCCGATAAGCCGGAAAGTGCAAAAACAGAAGCCGTTGTAAATGAAGTTAATGATAGTTTGATGATAGTACCCGGTAAACGCATAGGTGATATGAAACTGGGTGAAGATATGCAAACCCTAAGTAAGCTCTCAGGAGATCCTGATGAAAGCGATGCTGCCATGGGTGGAGCAGCTTATACATGGTTTGCAAAGCATGATGCTGCCGGCTACCGTACAAGTGTTTACGGACACCGCAATATGGGTATGGCAGATGAAAATATTTTGCACATCAAAAAAGTATTAATAACAGATCCTAATTACAAAACAGCCGACGGCATCAATACCGGATTGCTGGCCGACAGCATTAGAAAAAAGTATTCGCTGGGGGACAGCAGCGTTTATAATGTTGAGCGCAAACCCAGAAGCTTTTATGCTGATTTAGCTAAAGGAATAGCTTTTGAAGTTGACCCGCTTACCAGGCGATGCACAGCCATCAGCATATTTGCGCCAAACGACACAGCTTCTGCACGTATTAATATGTATTAACTAACAAAGCCACCTTTTGGGTGGCCTTGTTGTTAAATTACGTTTACTTATTTCTTTTCGGGCAGCAGCGTTACTTTTATCAAATTAGCCGGATTAAGGAATTTGCTGGCAGCCTCTTTGGTACGGGCTATGGTTAATTGCTGCAGCATTTGCGCACGTAGCAACACCTTGTGCGGATTATCTCCGTTTTGCGCGGTAACGTTCATTGCGCTGCTCCAAAAGGCATTTTGGCGCATTTGCGATTGCGTAGATTTAGCCTCTTCCAGTATGAATGTGTTAAGTTCTTTCTGCAAAGCACCGGTCTGTTTGAACTTGTTTATTTCGTCCATTACAACGTTGGTTACTTTGTCAAGGTCTGCAACCGGGCATTCAATATCAATTGTAACCTTGTATCTGCTACTGGGTATCTTGCTGTAATTTGACCTTACACTTACCTGGCTGTTACCGGTTGTATCATTTAATCGTTGCGCAACTTTAAGATATAATACAGTTTCTATGGCATCCAGGTCAATATTGTTGGCATCATTATAATCATATGTTCCGCTAAATATCAACTGGCTTATGGCTTTATCATTTCTGCCCTTTGTGATAGTTTTGTTAACCACTCCTGATACCGGATGTACACCCAGATCTTTAAATGTCTCCGTTCCCGGTTTGGTTGGAAGCGAACCTAAATAGGTTTCAAGGAATGGCAAAATAGCTTCCACTGTAAACGAGCCGGTAAACGTAAATGTAAAGTTAGCCGCGTTAGAAAATCGGTCTTTATAAAACTGATATGCCCTATCTAAACTTGCTGTGTTAAGCTGTGGTATGATAGTGGTCATGCCGCGCTTGTTGTAGTTGCTTAATAGCGCAGCTACAGTATCCTGAAATATAGATATTTCGTCTGCGCCACGCAAAACCAAACTGCCCTTTGTTTGCGATATCAGCCTGTCCCACGCGGCTGCATCTTTGCGTGGCTGGGTAAAATACAGATGCATTAACTGTATCGCCTCGCCAAAGTCAGCTGCCGAAGAGAACCCGGCAAAGCCATGGGTAACATCGTTAATATATGGAGCAACATTCACGCCCTTATTTCGCAATATTCCTTCTAATTGGGTCTGGCTAAAACCTGCAACTCCGCTCATGCTTATCACCTTAGCAGCCAGATCTGCCGAAACATAATCCTGATCGGATGCAAGAGACGAACCACCAAAGGCAAAACCATTCAGAATGATCTGTCCTTGCTGAAACTGGGTTGGCTTCAGCAATACCTTAACGCCGTTTGATAAAACAACGTTAGTGACCATCAAAGTACTATCTGTAGTTATGCTGGTCACTTTTCCGGGAGTAGGAAGCTTTTCCATGAGCGGATTGCTCGCGTTATCTTCGTAAGCGGAGAGGTTGGCGCCTGCACCGGTAAACCATGAGCGTAAAGCCTGCTCGGTAGGTAATTGGGCTTTTTCAGCTTCAGGTGCCTGTATCAAAATAACCCTGTTCTGGTCAGTCAATAATTTAGCGGCAAGGGCATTCATTGCTGCCAAGTCTATTTTGCCAATGTTATCCAAATAAAAGTTGTACTTGAAGCTTGTGCCGGTTACTGCGTTACCAGATAAAAAATTGCGTTGATAATCAGTAGCAATATTTCCCGGTAAAATACGGTCGCGTTGCTCATACTCATAAGCAATTTGGGCAAGGCCGTTCTGCTTGGCACGTTCAAGTTCGGTTGCAACAAAGCCAAATTTGCGTATACGTTCAATCTCTTCGGCAAGTGTTTTTGTAGCTCGTTCAACACCCCGAGGGTCTGCAACAGCCATGGCAACAAATGCATCCTGTTTGCTGATGAAACTGCTGTAGCCAGCCTGAGCAAACATGAAAGGAGAATTGGATTGCTGTTTCAACTCTTCAAAACGCTGGGTCAGCATCTCGTTAAAAAGGTTGAGTTTTACATTCTCCATGTAGTTGGCTGTGGTTTTAACAACGGCCTGCGGATGTTTGATAATTACTTGTGTAACTACGTATGGAAGATCCTTATCGGTAGCAAATTGAACGGTAGTGCCGGCAACAGGTGCTATAGGGTACGCGATAATCGGCTTAGGGTTTGCCGGAGATTTAAGGTTGCCGAAAATAGTTTTGATCATGCCCTCAATCTTTTTCGCATCCACATCGCCAACTATTACAATGGCTTGAAGGTCTGGACGATACCAATCTGTATAAAAACTTTTTAATGCCGATGCATCAGCGGCGGCAATGGTAGCTTCTTCTCCTTTCGGATTGCGTTGCGCATACCTCGATTTGTTGAGCAAAACAGGTAATGCAGCATTGTCAAGCCGGGTTTTCATTAAAGATGAAGCAGCTTTTAGTTCGGCCAAGGCGGCATTTTTTACATCATTCACATCGGCAGCGTCAAAATTGACATTACCTGCCCAGCCGGCTAACAAATTCAAACTTTTATTTAAAACATCGGCAGTGTCGCCTGGTATGGTTAGGCGGTATACGGTTTCATCATAACCTGTCATTACGTTGGTATCAGGTTTGATGATGATCTTGTAATTTTTTGTAAAGGCAGAAAGGTCACTTTTACTGAAATTGGTTGTGCCCTTTAAAGCTAAATGACTTATCAGGTGAGCGTATCCGCGTTGCGCATCGGTTTCTTGTATGGAACCCGCTTTATTAATCAATAACAGATCTGCAACTTTTGGTACTGCTTTGGTGCTGCGTATGTAGTAGGTGAAACCGTTAGGTAGCGTGCCTTTAACTAATTGAGGATCTACAGGCAGTGTTTGGGCTGCTGACGTTGAAGCTGATGCTTGTGGCGCTATTTGCTGCGCGGGTGATACGGGCTTGCTTTTTGGCGAAGGTGTAGGTTTTTTCTTTACCTGGGCAAACGTTCCACTTGCGGAAACCAACAACACCGCTGCCGATAAAAAAAAGGTATGCTTGAAATTCATATCAAAGTTTAAAATAATTAGGGCTAAAGATGCAAAAACGAAAGGGTTAGGTAAAAATTATTTTTAACAGCGGCTTTTTTACAAATTGGCACTTAAACCTTTATCACAATTTTACGCCTGTACAAAATGTACATTAAACCCCATATAATAAACACCAATAACAGCCCGCTAAGCGCCGAGCCAACATACAACTGAAAGTAAGGTTCAAATAAAACTTTGTACAGGCTTTTACCACCAAAATAAGGCTTGTTAGTAATGTAGTGCGGAATGTAGCTTGACAGTACATAAGCAGTTATGGCATTTACCCCAAGTGGAACAAAAAATGTGGCAATATTTTTATGGCCGTGCACGTCTATCACCCAATAGCACAAAGCCAAAGTAACCGTAGCCCAACCGCCCGTATATAACACAAAGGAACTGGTCCATAAAGCTTTGTTAATAGGAAAGAACAAGCCCCACACTAAACCAACAATTATTGCTACTATACCATAAGTAAACAGCCAGCTTACTTTAACAGCATCGTCGCGGTCTTTGCGTTTTAACCAACTACCTACTCGTATACCAAACAAACAGGTAGCAATGGCAGGTAGCGTACCCAGTAAACCTTCCGGATCCCAGGTTTTTGATTCAGACCACAAGTGGTTGGTAGAGAACACCACCCGGTCAACCCAGGCGCCCATATTGGTTTCGGGGTCGAGGCTGGGTTTGCCGGTATCGGGTACTGGTATCCACACCATTACAATATAATAGCCTGTCAGCAAGACGGCAAAGAGCACATCCCGCGTTCTCTGGCTTGTTTTAATAAAGAGTACAGTGCCGATGAAATACACCACACCAATGCGTTGTAGTACTCCCGGAAAACGCAGATGCGCAAAACCCGGATGAAACAGCAATTGCGTTATCAGGCTTATGGCAATGAGTATCACCATACGCCTCAAGGCGCTCCACAGCATTTTTGAGTGATTGGTTTTTACCTCAGCTTTACTTTCCATGGCGTATACGACGGATACACCTACTATGAATAGGAAGAAAGGAAAGATCAGATCGGTAGGAGTGCAGCCGTTCCAGGCAGAGTGCTCCAACGGCTCATAAATGTGCCCCCAGTCGCCGGGATTGTTTACCAATATCATGGCAGCGACCGTTGCACCCCGAAATACATCGAGCGAGAGCAGGCGGGTTTTTGTAGCTACGGGCATTGTTTATTGGTTTAGGTAAAGCTACAATTTTATTTTAATGCCGATTACTGGTTTTAAGCGTTGTGCAGTGATGCACTTTTTAGCGAATCACTGCACAACGCAACGTTACTGATTTTACTCCAACACTACCTTTTGATGCTGATGTGGTATCTCTACGTGTGCAAAGCCGTTGGCTTTTAGCCTTTCAGCAAAATGCTGCTGTACCTCATATTCGCCATGTACTAAAAACAGTGTACGCACTTTAGTAGGGTCCTGGCATTTTAAAAAATGCAGCAAGTCCTCATAATCGCCATGGGCACTCATAGAGCGTATCTCCGCTACTTCAGCTTTTACATCATATTCATCACCAAAAATATGCACCACCTTTTCGCCACGCAGCAAACGCCCGCCTAACGAGTTGGGTTCGCAATAGCCTACCATTAAAATAGTGTTTTTAGGATTTTCAATAGCATATTTTATATGGTGCTTTATCCGGCCTGCCTCGGCCATGCCCGATGCTGAGATTACAACGCAGGGGCGGTCATCTTTATTTAAGGCGATGGATGCTTCGGTAGATGGCACAAAGCTTAATCCTTTAAAAGCAAACGGATCTGCGTCTATTTTCATCACTTCCTTAACGCCGTTATTATACACCTCCGGGTGACTTTTAATTACTTGCGTAGCTTTTTCTGATAGCGGACTATCCACATAATAAGGCACATCGGGCAATACGCCCTTCAGCTCCAGGCCGTTTAGAGCATATAGAAGCTCCTGCGTGCGGCCCACGCTAAACGCTGGAATAATGAGCTTGCCTTTTTTTACCAAACAGGTTTGCTTAATTATATCCAGCAAGGCATCTTCAATAGGGCCAATATCTTTATGTAATGAATCGCCGTAGGTAGACTCCATTAAAATGTAGTCGGCCTGCGGAAAACGCTGTGGATTTTTCAACAGCAGATCGCCATAACGGCCAACATCGCCACTAAAAGTAATACGCGTTTCCTTGCCATTTTCATTAATTACCAAATGCACAGCCGCGCTGCCTAAAATGTGTCCCGCATCAGTAAGATGAAATTTTATCTCGGGCGTAATGGCATAGTGCTCTCCATATTCAACTATTTTAAATAAACGGAGTGCCTCCATAGCTTGCTCATCCGTATACAAAGGTTCAAGCAGGGGCAGCCCTTTACGCTCGCGATGTTTGTTGCTGTACTCCACATCCTGCATTTGAATGTGTGCCGAATCCATTAATAGTATCCGTGCAAGGTCCATTGTAGCCGGTGTGCAAAATATGGTGCCTTTAAAGCCTTCGGCTACCAGGCGCGGTATCAAACCGCAGTGGTCAATGTGCGCATGCGACAGAATAAGGTAGTCTACCTTTAAAGGGTTAAAACCAAAATGTTCATTCAGGCCATCGGTATCTTCGCCTAATCCCTGAAACATACCGCAATCAAGCAGTATGGATGTGCCGTTATCAAGTTTTATTAAATGTTTGCTGCCGGTAACGTTGCGTGCAGCTCCGTGAAAAATTATCTCCATAAATAGGTATTGGATAGAAAGCGAAACTTAGGGCTAAATGTTTGCATTTTAAAATAACTAAAAAAATAGTTGTAAATTTCATTTCAAACTAATAAATTCGTTATAGATTTAACGAACTAAAAATTAACAATATGAGAAGATTAAAAAAAGCGGTTGCAATTGCGTTGGTATGTGCAACAGGACTCGCATTTAGCGCCAATGCGCAGTCAAAAAAGCCGGATGCACCTAAACCTCCGCAAAAAAAAGGAAATGTTTATACATCTGTAGATACTGCTCCTTCATTTCCGGGCGGGTTAGAGGCATTGGGCAAATACCTTGCGTCAGCAGTAAAATATCCGGCTGCTGATAGGGAGAATAACGTACAGGGAAAAGTATTTGTGTCATTTATCGTTGAAACAAATGGTAAAGTATCAAATGTAAAAGCCTTACGCGGACCCTCTAAAACATTAATTGCAGAAGGAGTTAGGGTGATGAAGGCTTCGCCTAATTGGGTAGCCGGTAAACAAAAAGGCAAGCCGGTAAGAGTAGAGTTTACAGTGCCGATCAACTTTGTAATGAATGAATCTTGAAAAATTAAAACCTAAGCTTTTATCTGTACAAATGCAACTTCAAATAAATTGGAGTTGCATTTGTCAATTTTAACTAATAAATTCGTTAACAGAATATTTAGCTAATACCCCGCTAATAAAAGTTAACTTAAAAAAATCATGGAAATTAAAGAACTGACACGCGCTGAGGAACAATTGATGCAAATTTTATGGCAACTTGAAAAAGGTTTTGTTAAGGATGTAATTGAATTACTGCCTGAGCCTAAACCAGCTTATAATACTGTATCAACCATCATCAGGATACTGGAGACGAAGGGGTTTGTGAGCCATAATGCTTATGGCAAAAGCCATGAGTATTACCCTGTAATAAGTAAAGAGCAGTATCAAAACTTTGCTACTGATAAATTGATGAGTGGTTATTTTGATAACTCGGTACAGCACATGTTCTCGTACTTTGTTAAAAAAGAGAAAATTGACCTTAAAGAGGCCGATGAGATACTCAAACTAATTGAGAAACTTAAAAGCAAATAATTGTTATGAGCTGGTGGCATTATTTATTGTTGGTAAACTTTTACCTGCTACTGTTTTTTGCCTTTTACGCGTTGCTTTTGCGACGTGAAACTTTTTTCCAGCTCAACAGAATATACCTGGTGGCGGCGTCGCTATTGTCTTTCGCCATACCACTTATACAAGCAGAATGGGTTAAGAATCTGTTTATTACTAAACAAGTCCAATCATCACTGTATAGTGCAGGAGCTGAGTTTGTAGTTTACAGCTCAAAATCTGTAGCTCCCTCTGTTACCATAGGGCATATGGTAACTGGTTTATACATAATAGTTACCTTATTTCTAACCTTGCGTTTGTTATGGCAGTTAATTGTGCTTAAAAAGCAAATTGAAAAGCCATCTCCTTCGGCTGCCTACTCTTTCTTCAAAAAAATAAGTTTAGGTAAAGAGGCAGCAGAACATGAGGCCATTGCTAACCACGAACAGGTACACGCCAAACAATGGCACTCGGTTGATGTAATGATCATTGAAACGGTAATGATCATTAACTGGTTTAATCCGGTGGTTTACCTGTACCGTTTTGCCATCAAATACATTCACGAGTACATTGCAGATATGCAGGTGATAAGCAGTGGTACTGACAAGGCCGACTATGCGCTGCTGCTGCTAAGTCAAACTTTTGATGTCCCGGTGCATCGTCTTGCTAATCCGTTTTACAGCCAGAGTATGCTTAAAAAGCGTATCATGATGCTGCAAAAAAGCAGGTCGCACCGAATAATGCTTTTTAAATATTGCCTGTCGGCTCCCTTATTTATATTAATGATGATACTTTCATCGGCAACGGTGAATAATAGTACCGCAGTAACAAGCATTAATAATGGTGTTAAAAAGGTTTTACAGGCTGATGTTGCCGAAGTAGTTGAGGGCATAAGCGACCACGCCGAAATTACCCCCGACGAGTTTAATGACGAGATTCCGCCACCGGTGGTATTGCCTGCAGTAAGCGCTAAAGGCTATTATGGTAATTACAACCTAAAGCAGGAAGCCTACAAGAATATGACGGTTGAAGAACTTGTGGCTGATAACAAAGTGTTTGTTTCGGTGGAGCAGGCGCCGGCATTTCCCGGTGGTTTACCAGCCCTTGGCAAATATCTGTCTGAAAACGTTAAGTACCCGGCTCAAAGCAGAGAGGATGGGGTACAGGGTAAGGTTTTTGTAACTTTTGTTGTAGAAGCCGATGGCTCACTTTCAGATATTCGCGCAGTGCGCGGCCCTTCTGCAGACCTGAATGCTGAAGGCGTGCGTTTGATCAGTAACTCACCAAAATGGGATCCGGGTGTTCAAAACGGAACTAAAGTAAGAACCCAATACACGGTGCCAATTAACTTCGTACTATCAGATGAGGATGCCTTGCCTAATGATAAAGTATTTACAAGCGTTGAAAAATCGCCTGAGTTCCCCGGTGGCATGGCAGCATTTGGACGTTATTTAACCAAAAACCTTAAATTCCCGGCAGAGATGCGCAGCAGGGGCTTACAAGGAAAAGTATTTGTGACTTTTATTGTGGGTGCCGATGGGCAGCTTTCAGAAATTAAGGCTTTAAGGGGGCCAAGTGATGAGTTTAAAGAAGAAGCCATTAGGGTTATTGCCAACTCGCCAAGATGGACACCCGGCTTTCAAAACGGGCGGTCGGTAAGGGTGCAATATACCATCCCTATTGATTTCAGAATAGCGTTTGACGATGCACAAACAAGCAATGCTTTTGGCGAAACTCCCGTTATTGCTTACGCACAAAAGCCGGGCGGCAGCAGCAACGTTAACAGCAAGCCTTTAATGTATGTTGATGGTGTGAAGTATGAATAAGCATCTAAAAATCAACAAAATGATTAAATAACTGGAGTTGATAAAAAAGCGCCCTGCAGGAATTTTTGCAGGGCGCTTTTTTGTGATCACCGTTGCACGGCTACATCAAATATAGATGTGAGGATGTTTTTTCCGTTGTGTTTAACCCAGATGTTTGACCATCCCGGTGAGTCGTATCCTAAAAAAATAACAAACGGTTCATATTCATTAAGCCCGGCAAATGCTTTGCCAATGTATTTAAGCTCAAGTCCTTCTACAAGTTTCTCTACAATACGCATAAAAAAATCATTTTAAAATCCGAACAGCCTAAATATAATCAGGCCAAATTACCGGAGTGTTAAACATTAATTAATAAAGAGGGAGATCCTTTAAAACTGGATAAAGTTGGGTTATGAGTTCCGTAAATTAATCAAATCCTTAAATGGTAGGAGCGTTTTACCGGCAAGTTGTAAACCGGAATGGTGGAGGGTTTTAACTCTGAATTTCCTGTTACAACCGCTGATGCATCGAACAAAAGTTCGGCTACATACAGTTTGTGTAAAGCTTTGGCTATTAAATTAGAGGCATTGCGGTTAACAGTAGTTTTGTAGATCTTTTTAAGGCCTGTAACATCGCTGCCCGGTTTGTCATTATTCTTGGGAGTTATCCTATTAATCTTAAGGCCAAATTTTGCAAAGCTATACTTTTCGGGTTTAACAAAATAGATATGGTTAAGCACAACAAAAAGGTATCCTGCCAGTAGCAGAAGAACCTTCAGTTGTTGTTTCTTGCTTATTGCCATATTTGCAAGTTATGAAATTTAACCTTAAAGATAAAATCTAAGTAATAATTACCCGGATCCTTCGGCTTGTAATAGACATTTAAAGTCTTTATAAAAAGCTATACATTAGTAGCTACAAATCAATTCCATCCTGATCATGATAAAGCCAGTTATACTTAAAGTAATTTTATTTATCCTAATAGCCGGACCGCTATTCGGGCAAATTAATACGTCTAACATTACCATTACTAAAGCTGATCTGGAAAAAGCCGGACGATCAATCCCTGCTTCGGCCATTGGTGAGCCGGTTGGTTCTGTTGTGCTGTATGAGCCGCGTTGGGTTGAAGCAACTGGTACCATGCCAGCGCATGGCATTATTGAGGGTTCAATTATGCCGGTTGATCCTAAAGGATGGCCCATTAATTTTAGGGTGATATTGCCCTCAAATTGGTCGCTTAGAGGAATGCAGCAGGGTGGAGGTGGTATGAATGGCACAATTGGTGTTAGCGCAAGGGGAACTGCGTTGGGCAAAGGCTTTGTACTTTACGGCAGTGACAGCGGTCACCAGGCAGGTGGCATGGGGCCTGCAAACGGACCCAACAAACCTTTAGCTACGGGCCCGGCAGGTGGAGACGAATGGGCGCTGAATGATGAAGCTGTGAAGAATCTGGCATACATGCAAATGAAGAAAACGCATGACGCAGCAATGGTGATCATGGAACGTGTGTATGGTAAAAAACCTGTATATAATTATTATGTAGGTACATCGCAGGGTGGCCGTGAAGCGTTGACGGTTGCGCAACGTTACCCCGCAGATTATGATGGCATAATAGCCAATGTTCCCATCTTGAACAATTCAACCCTGATGTTAGCTCCGGTGTTAGTTCGTATACAGGAAAAACCTTTAGATAATTGGGTAACGCTCGCAAAAGTTAAAGCTATTACAGCCGAATTTTTAAGGCAGTGCGATGCGCTTGATGGTATTGCAGATGGCATGATCAACAATTATATGGCCGCGCGTGCTATATTTAATGTAAAGGACGGCGTTGGGCCTAAAGACCCATGGAAGGCTTTAAGAACCCCAAACGGCTTAGACCCCAACCCGGCAGATACATCGGTAAATGCTAAACTTACCAACGGGCAAATAAAAACTTTAGAGTTTATGTACAGCCCATATACCTGGAAAGCACCACTGGCCAATGGTGTTAGATCATTCGGTATGTGGTTGCCAAATACTTCCCCTGCTGATTTCGGTTTAATTGCCAATACCCGTTTTAAAGGTCAGGAAGGTGCGCCGGATAATGCGCGTTTATTTACCCACCTTGGTATAGCCGGGGTTACCGGATTTTTGATGCAGGATCTGAAAGCAAATTCGCTTGACTATGTTGAAGATGGAAAATGGACGAAGCGCAGGCAGGAAATATCAACCTGGCTGGATGCTACCAACCCTGATCTTGCTGCATTTTATAAGCGCGGCGGAAAAATGATCATTACCAGTGGTTTAATGGACAACCTGGCATCTGATGGCGCTCAACTGGATTACTATCAATCGCTGATAGATAAAATGGGCCGACAAAAAGTTGATGACTTTGCCCGCCTGTTTGTAGTACCGCATGGCGGCCACGGTTTAAGCGGAAAGGGGTATAACGTTAACGGCGAAGGAAAAGGTGTTAAAGCAAAAAACATAGCAGCACCAAATGGTGATGATAACTTGGACCTGTTAGTGTCATGGGTTGAAAAGAAGCAGGCGCCTGCTAAAACGCTTGTTGTTGATGAAAAAGGCAAAATCGGGACAGATAAATATGTAAAAGGATACTTGTTATGCTCTTATCCTAATTATCCCCAATATACTACCGGGGCCGTTGAAGATGCTTCATCCTACGTAAGTGCCTCTCCTGATCTGAAATCACTAAAATAAACCAAAGTATTTTTGAGATGAATGCGCTTGGTTATTCTTCTACATATGACGCTCGTATACAGTAAGCTATAAAAGGGCGAACATGTTGAAAGCTTGGAAAATGCAAAAATGGATGCCTTTTTCAGGCTTTTGCTGTGCGTAGATGGTAATAATTAACCTCGGTTTTATAAAAGTTGTTGTATATTCACGGGCCGACATTTATTATGCTAATATTCAATTAATCTTATCATGAACGGAGAATTTAAGGTAAATAATTTTGATCTTCTAAGGATATTCGCTGCTACTGAGGTTCTATTTATCCATTCTCTATCACATTTTGGTATCAAATTGCCGTTGTGGCTGGATATATTATCAAATTTTAGCGGTGTACCCATGTTTTTTGTGATAAGTGGTTTCCTTATCTCTGCAGCATATGAGCGTAATAGCGATTTGAAGATATATTTTTCTAATCGTGCGTACAGAATTTTTCCGGCTTTATGGGTATGTCTGCTTGTTACCATTGTGGTTATTTCTGTAGCAGCTAAAATTAGTTTCATCAACAGCCAAACTATACCCTGGTTTATTGCGCAGTGTGTTGGGCTGATTTATACGCCGTCATTTTTAGAGAACTTCGGCTTTGGGTCATATAACGGAAGTTTATGGACCATACCTATAGAATTACAGTTTTACCTAGTGTTGCCTGCTGCTTACTGGGCAATTAATAAGGTAACAAGTTCTGAAAAGAAAAAAACGGTGGCTGTTATTGTACTGGCTATTGTATTTACAATAATTGCTTATTTAGTAGCCAGATATTATACCGTAACAGATTTCAGTTTAGAAACCCGAACACAAAAACTGTTACGTTACAGCTTTGTACCTCACGTGTTTTTGTTTTTTGTAGGTAATGTTTTGCAGCGGGCAAAAGTTTATCAATCTAATCTTATCTACAACAAAGGACTGTATTGGGCAGCTATTTATTTAGCCTTTTGCTACATTTTTCCCGGGAGTGTGCTTAAAGATGTATTAAGTAAAATTCTGTTGGGTGTGTGTACCATTTCGTTAGCATACAGCATGCCTAAACTGTCTGCCAAGGTGTTGCGCGGAAATGATATCTCTTACGGCGTTTACATTTATCATGGCTTGATCATTGGCGTTTTAGTTCATTTAAAATTTATGACTATTACTGGTGTTATGATTGTTTTTGCTGGTGCTTATGTGTTAGGATACTTGTCGTGGATAGCTGTTGAACACCCAATTTTAAAGTTCAAGAAACGAAGTATACGGCGCGTGCCCGATTGAGTTTTTGGGCATTAAGGTATCTATCATCTCTATCACTCCGTCTTTCTGACATTGATAGAACAACAATCTATTCTTTCCTTATTATGAAATAAACGCTGTTTGCCTTGTCTGGATATGTAAAACAAAAATGCCGATGTGGGATGTATAAGTGCCTTACGTAGCTTAGAGTAACTAAAATAGTTATCAGCGATAAAAGGGTTATAGATTAGCTATAATTGCTTTAGGACGGTAAAATGTAGCCTTTAATCTAAAATTTATTACTTTGTAAATGATGCTTTGATTGTTAATCAGTCAATTAAGGCTTGGTACATTGTAACGGAAATTTTAATGAGCATAAAAACACTTATACTGCTTATAATCAATAGTTTAATTGTGCTTGTGATAGCGCTCTTATCTTTTTTGTTTTATAAGCAGTTTTCAAATGTTTTGAACGATAGGATCTTGATGCAATTGAATTCCATCGAAACCCTTGAAAGTATTCAAATAGAAAAGCTGATAAAAACGAAATGGAATAGCTTTGCGTCGACTCAAATAGATAACTCGGATATAGACAGCAACGTTTTTCGGCTTCCCGATAGCGTGAAAGCAATTGATGGCATTCACGATCTTACGTCTTATCATAAAGATAAAAAAGCAACAATAGGGTTTATTTTAAATACCGAAAAAGGTAGGAAAATTGAAGTAATAGATTACAGCGATATACAAAACATCCTGTTGGAGCGAACTGGTATGGGCAAGAGCGGAGAGACTTATCTTGTTGGTCAGGATTTTAGAATGCGTTCAGAATCCCGCTTCTTTCCTCATAAAAAACCTTATGATATTACCGTAAAAACGAAGGGCGTTATTAGCGCTCTGAAAGGTGTAAACGGAAGAGGCATTTTAGATGATTACAGAGGCATTCCTGTTTATAGCGTACACAGCCTGATAAAAATTTCAAATTTAAAGCTGGTCATTCTCTCCGAGATTGATGTAAGTGAAGTTACCAAACCCTTAGATGAATTGAAGAGAAGGCTAACTACACTAACTTTTGTTATTTTCTTAGTTGCTGTAACCCTTTCTCTTTTCCTTACACGCATCATTATAGATCCAATAAAAAATATGCGTAATAGCCTGAGAATAATGGCAAAAGGCGACTACCATCAGACTATTGAGTATAAAAGAAGTTCAAGTGAAATAAAGGAAATGTTTGATGCGCTCTCTCAACTGAAAGCTTCTTTACAAGGCGCTGTGAAGTTTTCTGAGGCCATTGGCAATATGGATCTGACCACTAATTATCAACCCAATAGTGCTAATGATGTTCTTGGGAAAAGCCTGCTGACAATGAGAGATAAGCTGATTGATTTTAAACATCAGGAAGATAATAGCAGAACAATATCCAATAGGTTACTGGTAAATGGTTTAGAAAACGAAAGGCGCCGACTGTCAAGAGAACTTCATGACGGGGTTGGCCCATATTTAATTTCTTTGAAGTACTACATTGAAAACAACGTTGAGAATGCGTTGGAGAAAACCGAAATGAAAAGAATAGTAGACGAAACCATTTCTGAGATCAGATCGATGTCAAACGCGTTAATGCCTGCTTCAATAGACGATTTTGGGATTGGCGTAACATTAACCAACTATATTGAAAATTTGAACAGATCAACCAGTATAAGTATTGAATACGAGGATCTTACCAGGCAGGAAAATTCAAATATCACCAACCATCAGGCAATCAATCTTTTTAGAATTTGCCAGGAGTTGCTTAATAACTCAATAAAACATTCCAAAGCGAAAAACATACGTATCACACTTTCAGAATTTGACGAGTTTATTTCACTTTTTTATTTTGATGATGGTATTGGTTTTGATATTAATACAGTAAAACTGGGGTCTGGCATCACTAACATTAAAGAACGTGTAGATATTTGTAATGGTGAAGTAACTATCAACGCTTTACCTGGAAATACCACTTTCGAAATTGAACTACCTATTGAGCTATGAATGAGATAAGATTAATAATTGCTGACGACCACGATCTTTTTAGAAATGGGCTTGTTGAGTTACTCAAAAAGCATGAAGACATTAAAATTGTTAAAAGCGTTGCTGATGGCTTTGAGCTTTTCAATTTAATAAAAGAGGGGTTTGATGCAGATATAGTTTTGCTTGATCTTACTATGCCTAAAATGGACGGTTTTGAGGTTTTGAAAGAATTAAAAAACTTAGAAGCTAAAATAAAACCCATTGTAATATCTATGCATAGCGCTGGTAATTACATTGCAAAATGCGCCAAAATGGGTGCATACGGATATTTATTAAAGAATACTGATGAATCTGAATTGATCTTCGCAATCAGAACTGTGCAAAAGGGGAAGAAATATTTTAGCGCAGAAATTTCTGAGAAAATGATCAATTTTATGTCTGCGCAAAGCGTAAGCGATGGTGTTTTATCAAACAAAGAGACCGAGGTGTTGGGGCTGATATCTAAGGGATTTACTACAAAAGAAATAGCTGCTAAATTATTTGTTAGTACCCGAACAATAGAAACCCACCGCAACAGCATCCTTAAAAAACTTGAGGTAAAAAACACAGCAGAGCTTATTAAAAAAGCTACTGAAATAAATCTGATATAAATTATCATCCTCCTTATCCGTGTAAATACGGATATAAATAGCGTAGATTCCTATAATTCTAAAGCGCTTGCCTCCACTGTAAATTTGTTTAAACAACAAAACGATACAGTTATGAAAGCAGCGATAGTAATATTAGGGTTGTTTATCGTTTCAACAAGTGCGGTGGCACAAGATAAAAGCCCGGTGAAACAAAGTGATCTGAAAGGTCCAGAATATAAAAACTACAAGGTTTGGATGCACAAACTTGAGCCAACAGTAATACAGTCGGCCGCTACAGCAGAAACACTGCAAGGGCCTGAGTATAAAAACCGCCAGCCTGCAAGGCAAGTTTCAAATGTAGAACAAGCGTTGGTGAGCACGGTTGGTAGTGAACAGCAAAAATTAAAAGGCCCTGAATATAAGAATTTTAATCACGCCCGTAGATTAAAGTAGACATTGCTTATTTACTTATTGTTTAAGTATAAAACCGTAGCATTGAATATGATGCTGCGGTTTTTTTGTTTAATAGCATTAGTTGGGATACGCTTTTTTAACAAAAAAAGCCCCTGATTTTCATCAGAGGCTTTACTGGGTAGCGGGAGCAGGACTCCGCCCGAAGAGTCAAAAATCTCTGTTTCAATCATTTTTGATGCTTTCTTATATCTGTGTACCGTACATTGTACCGGCACTCTATTAATAACTTTATTAACGACTAATATACGCCTTTCGGCTTGTAATGGTGACGTGTGTTAAGAAGTATCTATCATAATCTTAAGATTTAAGTAAAACAGTTAATTATTTAGCGAAACCCAGGTTTGAGGCAACAAAGCAAGAAAGGAAACGGAATAAATGAAAGGTTGTGCGTGAGGCTGTGTTTATGCCGTAGTCTTTCATGCGCTTCAGCAGCCGAAGTCTTAACTTTGCTTAAATGATTAATGATTTCTATTCCCAATTAATAGCACCACTTACTATTTTCCAATAAATATTGTTTTTCTCTTCTTATATAGGAAGTTACAAGATTTAATGATTTCCTGGAAGTATGAACTATAAGCACTGTCGCTATATATAGATTGAATAGCCACTTTTAGAGTAGTGCAACTATGTTAATAGCGCTCAATGTTGCAAATGAATGGTTTTAGCGCTTAAATGTGCAAAAAGCGCGTTTTAAGTCTCAATTGCTGCATAAAGACTTATTTGGCGTTTTATACTTTACAAAATCATCATTTAAGTATTAGAAGCGTGAACGTGGTAGTTTGGTGCGGATATTATTGATTTACAATTTCCAGAAAACTTTGTCTTTTCTTCTTTATATAGGAACTTAGAAGAAATATGATTTTTCTGGAAAGTAATTTTATTTCCAATTCATTGATTATGGTATTGAATGTGTCTGCGCCTCAACACAGCAGCCTTATAAGGTAAGAGCAGTAATTAGCGCTATGATTAGACAAAAGCTCTTCATGTAACTTTTCAAAATATTACTACAATTTTTTAGTCTTAGCTTATTTAAGTATTTTCGTCCTGATTAAATAATCCAAACTAAACTTTGTTTCTAATTCCTAATCGGCCTGTTTACATAAGTATTGGTTCGCTGTTAACTGTAATTATTCAGTTTTCGTTCGCCTTAATCTTTCAAGTTAAGGCACAATCAAATCAAGTAGTTTCAAATGGTAGTTTTACTCAACCCATAGTTTACCCGTCAGGATCTTGTGGCTATACCTGGACCAATAGTAACTCTGGGATTGGCCTTCCCGCAAATGGAACAGGTGACATAGCTTCTTTCCGCGCTATCAATACCGGTACGTCATCTGTTACAGCAACTATCACTGCTACGCCTGTATCAGCTCCATTAGCATATGTTGCCAATTCCGGTTCAAATGATGTTTCTGTTTTTAATACGGCTACCAAGACCATAGTCGCTACTATACCCGTTGGCCGGAACCCGTTTGGCGCTGCTGTTAGCCCAAACGGAAGAACAGTATATATCACAAATAAAGATGATGCAAGCGTTACATTTATTGATGTATATACAAATACAGCCGTATCTACTGTCCTTGTAGCTTCAAAACCTCAGGGCATTGCTGCCAGCCCAGATGGTAATTACCTGTATGTAGCATGTGGTAATGCTAATTCAATTTCGGTAATTGATGTCAGCGCAAAAACAGTTATCGCCAACATCAGCGTAGGGCAAGATCCTTATGGCGTAATATTCAACCCAAACGGTACCCGCGCTTATGTAACCAACAATAAAGGAAATTCGGTGTCAGTTATCAACACTGTAACAGGCAACGTAATATCCACGATTAATATCGGCGCTAATCCTGCTGGCCTGGTGACCAGTGCTGACGGTAATACGGTGTACGTAGCCATGACCGGAGCCAATAAATTAACAATTATTAACGCGCTCTCCAACCTGATAACAAAAGAAATAACGGTTAGTAATAATCCGGTGTCAATAGTCATTAACCCTTTAACCAGCCGAATCGCTATGGTTGGAATTTCGGGATTCATGAACATTGTTGACCCCATAACTAACTATGTTATTGGTACACCTTCGCCTGGTGCGCAAGGCATGGCATTCACGCCTGATTATTCAGCTTTTTATTACACCGATAAAATAAATAACCGACTATCATATACTGCTGCCAATTTTGGAAGTGGTGGCATCATATCTCCTTTTGGCAACGGTCCAACTTCGTTTGGCAACTTCATAGCACCAGGACCGCCATGTAATATGCCCACAGTCAAATTTACCATACGTGTAGATCCGTCGCCTAATATACAGTTAAGTGCTGTTACAGGACATATTACTGCTTGTGCTGGCTCTCCGTCGTCCAGTTCGGATATTCAACAGTTCCAGGTGTCAGGTAACGGCTTAAATTCTGACATCAACATAGTGGCCCCAGCCAGTTTCGAAATTTCTCTAAATTCGGGTAGTGGCTTCGGCAATACCCTCATTTTACCTGCCACATCGGGTTCAGTTAGTCCAACCACTGTCTTTGTCAGATCGTCGTCCACCGCAGTTTCAGGAAATTTAACAGGAAACGTGGTTTGTACGTCAACTGGGGCTGTTGCTCAACAGGCAACCGTAAGCGCCGCTATTAACCCACAACCTTCAGTGAACATAGTAAGCAATCAAACCCTATCGGCTGGCGGCAGAACCACTGCTATTAATTTTTCAGGTACAGCAAGTGTTTACAGTTGGGTAAACAACACACCGGGTATTGGTTTGGCCGCGAATGGCAACGGCCCCATC
The DNA here is from genome assembly GCF_002797815.1 of Mucilaginibacter auburnensis. NCBI lineage: Bacteria > Pseudomonadati > Bacteroidota > Sphingobacteriia > Sphingobacteriales > Sphingobacteriaceae > Mucilaginibacter > Mucilaginibacter auburnensis. The sequence continues at coordinate 1,417,280 of NZ_PGFJ01000002.1, read as the reverse complement.
AGCAGCTTCACGGCGGTTAATACAACTCAAGCTCCTCTTACGGCAACCGTTACCGTAACCCCTTCTTCAGGTAACTGTAGTGGTGTAGCAACTACTTTTAATATTACTGTTAACCCCGCGCCGGTTATAACAGCTAACAGTACTTTACCTGTAACTGCCACTATAGAATTTGGCAATACATTATCTTCACGGTCATTTACCGTGTCTGGCTTAAATTTGTTAGACAGAATAACTGTTGCTGCCCCTGCTGGTTTCGAGATTAGTTTGGATGATATTAATTTTACCGAAACCACATTGTTAGGTACCGGAAGCAACATTCCTGTCACCCCTGTGTACTTCAGGTTAAAGCCGGGTGCTGCTACAGGCACCTACTCGGGTAATATTGCGTTAAGTAGCCAGGGTGCGGCAAATGTTAACGTAGCTATGCCCAACATCACTATAACTCCGGCTCCGCTAACCATAGCTGCGGACGACAGAGTTAAACAGTATGGCGAGGTCTTGTCCAACAACACCAGTTCAGCGGCATTCAAAATCACCTCCGGTATTTTGAAGAACGGTAATACGCTCAATACGGTAATGATCAATTATGGCGCCGGGGCTTCCGGAAATTCCGGTATTGGACCTTATCAAATTACTCCGACAACGGTAAATTCCGGGGGTAATGGTTTTGCCGCCGGTAATTATAGTATCAATTGGGTAGATGGCACTTTAACGGTGTTACCTGCTCCGCTAACTATAGCAGCAGATGATAACCAGAAAATTCAAAATGCCCTTAACCCGACATTAACCTTCACTTATAGCGGTTTTGTAAATAACGAAAACGAAACTGTGCTAAATGTTAAACCAACAATAACCACAATGGCGACAACAACATCTCCAGTTGGCAGTTATCCAATAAATGTTACAGGCGCGGTTGCACCAAATTATACCATTACTTATGTAGATGCGTTGCTCACCGTCATTCCTGCTCCGCTTTCTATTGTTCCTCCAAATGCTTTTACTCCAAATGGCGACGGTATAAATGATACCTGGGAAATTCCGGCATTGGTAGCATATCCTAAGTGTACAGTTAAAATTTATTCCCGCTCAGGGCAACTGGTGTTCCAGTCAACGGGTTACGCAAAGCCGTGGGATGGCAGTTATGGTATTACACAACAGCCTGTTGGGGCTTATTACTATATTATTTATCCTGCCGGCGAGCAAAGGCCGTTATCAGGCTCGGTAACAATTGTTAGGTAATACTTTGATAGGGTATAATTTCGCTTAAAATTACATAAGCCGTTCAAACAATTTATAATGGTGCAACAGGAAATATCATCTTTACATCCACAACCACACTAAGGTGGGCCACCTAAATATACGACATAGAAAATAACTTTATACCAATTGGGGCACCTGCTAACTGACTATCAAACCATTAATTTTTATTCATTTTGCAAATGGTACAACTTTTACGTCAGGAAATTCAGCTTTGAATCGCGCGCAAAAAATTAAAGATCAACATGTTGTATTTTAAATTTTTGAACTGTTTTTTGGTACACCAAATGAGAGAGGCTTTAATACACTAAGTAAAAAAGCCTGGCGGTTAAACCAGGCTTTGAGTATTTTTTTCAAATTTGGCTTATAATGGCACACGCGGCACGCGTGCGCCAGCTTAGGGCTTTTTCATTAGTCGATATTATCTATATCATAAGAACTGTTACTATTCCCAAACGGCCTATCGCCAATCCAAATGTTATATTTTTTTGAATACATCGACATTCCTTTCATCAATTTTGCGTCAAGCGATTTGCCAACATCTTTAACATACATAACCATAAAAATATGGTAGTACATTCTATAGTAATCTATGCTAATCAGGTCCGAATTACCAATTGTATTGTAAAGCCTCACCATCTCAACATACTCAATAGGATCAAATTTCCTCCATTCGCTCATTAGGTTAATATAATTAGATATCTTTTTGTCAAACTCTTCCCTCGTTATTGGTATGCCGATTTTTTTTCCATTTTTACCTATCAATCTAATTGAATCCTGAGCATCTACTTTATTAAATGAAAATAAAATGATGTTTATTAAAAGCAGCAGCTTGACGTAGTACATAATCTAAGTTATCTAGAAAATTTATATTTTGGATAATCTTTATTAATAATTTTTAAAGCTTCGGCGGAAATGTTTCTTCTAAAATCAGAGTCACTGAATAAATAGCTAGCTCCTTGCACAAAATTGCCCCCGTTAATTTGTAATCGATATAAATCGTACCCCCAAGTAAATCCCCCTAATAGTCGATCAACGCCAGTTCCGTTATAATTAGTTGCAACAAGTATAACATCAAAAACACTTTTCTCGTTATAAAATGCTCCATTTTGTCTGTCGGTCACACCAAGACTGCCCTCCGTTCCAGACCAACTAACGTCTTCAGAAACTTCCCTTGGATTTAGATAGTAGGGATTGCCTTCTTGAGCAGGTGCTCCATTTTGAGCAGAAGAGGCATATGGAGAGTTAATACCTCCGTCCACGAAAGACATGTTGCCATTTACTCCACCCGTTCCCCTATATACTTGAATAACTTGAAGCCCACCAGCTTTAATACCTTTGACGTCAAATTGAGCAGCTAACCTATTTAATTCTAGTCTCCCTTTTAAATTGATTATCACTTTTTGTATTGCATGCGCCATATGATTCAATCCTGTTATAATAGCCCCATTTCGCACACCATCCCAAAAATTTCCGCCTGCTAATTTAGAACTTAATCCTCCAGATAACATCCCACTACCATACATTCCAGCTGTTCCCCAACCACCTTTTAAATTACTAAGCGGACCTTTAAGTGCAGAACCGACAATAGAACTTGTGAATCCTGATAAAAATCCTGGACCGAAATTACCGCCATTAGCAACAGACATTAGCCCCCCCGCTGTTCCATGCGCCACCGCCTGAAATGCAGCTCCACCTAAACCACTTAGATGCCAGCTCACAGCTGCATTACCAATCAAATTTGCTACACCGCTTTGTGCCGCACTAAGCACCACTGCTTTTAGCCAACCATCAAAAAAACTCTTTCCAGCGGCATGATTACTAAGCGCATTTGTATAAAGGCCCAGTATAATAAATTCCCAGAATTCACCGCTTTTGTCAGTAAACTTTAGCGGATTGTTCATTACATAAGCATAGCGATTAAAATTTTGTGTATTACCAGGGTCCTGAACAAAATTATCTGGCGCTAAGAAACGGTGTAACAAGGGGTCGTATAACCTCGCGTTCATGTTTATTAAGCCTACACCCTGTAAATGCTCGTGCCCGGTATAACCGCGGTCTGTTATTCCCAGTGCATTTAATGTTGTACCTGCACCGTTTTCTAATTTTACAATGTTACCCCACGCATCAAAATGGCGTTTTTCCTGCACCGCGCCATTGGCATCGGTTATCATTATAATGCTGCCTAAATAATCGCGCAGCAAATAGAATAATCCATTGGTGTTAACTATGCCTCCTGTTTGCTCATATTTCCATATGGCGGGAGCGGGGTATCTCTACAATTTATTTCTTGCTGTTTCAAACTCCGATAGTAACTTATTTAATCGCTCTACCTCTTCCAAACTATCAGGGTTTTGGTATATCTGCTCAACCCTGCCTAGAACAAGCCTGAATTGAGCCTCGGTAGTAATTTTTCCTTTTTTTAATATTTGGATAATTTTTTTTGCGATCTTATCATCGTCTTTTAATAAGTCCTTTCCAAAAGTTTTATTTAACAATAAGTTGAGTTCGTTGAGGTCATTTTCAGGTAACTCTTTGGCAAATTCATTAATATCTTTTATAAGATATCTTGAGCCTCGTAAATTCTGCTCATTGTAGGATTTGACTACAACTTCTTCAAACATTTTCAACACTACATCAAGGCCATATTTCTCCAGCAAAAAGTGTATGATAGTGAGGCACCAATCCTTTATAAACGAAAGTTCCTTTTGTTGGATCTCATTGAGTTTTCTTGCCATAAATCTTAATAACTTTTCGTATTAAATTTGTAGTTTCCAAAAACGTCAATTTGCTTTAAACTAATGTTTTCCCTGCCAGCATAATGATCCCTTAAAAACTCTTCAACATGTAATGCATCCCAAATTGCGCCTACTTCTAATCCCGCAGCTTCTTCTTTAGGCCTATTGTAAATCGTATTACCATTAGTTTTTATTTTGCATAAATCAGGATGGCCGATTTCTTCCAAGTAGTATTTACTGTTCTGTAATTCTTTCTCCAATGGTATTATTCCAATTATTGGCCATCTTCCGCGTTCTATGGCGCCAATATTTACTATCATTTTATATATAATGGGGCTCCTTATAATCTCTTCAAGATCATTTATATCTTTATCTGCTTTTTTATCATAAAGTGCCACGTCGCCATAGTTCAATATTCTACCGTATGTGTGAAATAGTGTATCAAACTGAATTTTAACTATACCTCCAGGTATTTCCTTTTGCTTTTTTTTCATTTGTATTATACCTAATTAGTAGCCTGTATAATCCGCGATTTCGCCAAAGATCGAGCTTGATAAATTATGAAAAATTCTCCCTGCGGGATTTATTTTGGAAACACCTCTTATTGAATTTCCAAGCATGGGATTTCCGATACCACCGTAAAAATCGATTAACTGTTGTTCCCGCCCACGTATTGTAGCATATGCAGCAGAGGATGTTGTAAAGCCAAATCCCGGAATTGCACTAATTTTTACACCTGCTGATACGCGATCTTCGACAGCAGGACCATAGCCTTTCATATGATGGGTTGCATCTCTGCGTCTTAAAATATCTTCTACTCTACCTGTTCCACTTGTTCTGCCTACATAAACCTTGCCGTTTGGTCCGCGTTTTATATATGTTATAAATTTTCTGTCGGTCGCTGCTGTTTCAGCCAAATCGATTGCTACAGCCGTGGCTATTGCCAAAGCAACCGGGGGCACTAGTTCTGCCAAACCAGTGCCAATACCAGTGCCGGTGCCAACCCCACCTAATGGTATTACTACCCCCGCCAACGCCGTATTACAACAACTACCTATTTGATTCCCACCCTGATCGCTTATAGCATTGGCCGACGAGTTATTATCAGCGCCACCAAAGTCCCAGCTACTGCCGCCACCACCGCCGCCTCCCCAATCATTTGAAGGCTCGGAGAAAATATTCACCTGATCTAAAATGGCTTGCCCTTCTCGCCTTAATTGATCTAAAAGCTCCGCATCTTCCTTTTCACGTTGTTCTCTCGCCTTTCTTTCTGCTTCCGTCTCTTCTTTGTAATTACCGGTTGGGTCTGTATACTTTAAAGGGTTATTTAGTACATACGCATAACGGTTATAATTTTGCGTATTAAATGGGTCCTGCATCACATCATCGGGTGCTAAAAAGCGATGTAATAAAGGGTCATATAACCTTGCGTTCATGTTTATTAAACCAACACCCTGTAAATGCTCATGCCCGGTATAACCACGGTCTGTTATTTGTAGTGCATTTAGCGGCACACCTGCACCGTTTTCCATTTTTACAATATTGCCCCAGGCATCAAAATGGCGTTTTTCCTGCACCGCGCCATTGGCATCGGTTATCATTATAATGCTGCCTAAATAATCGCGCAGTAAATAGTATAAACCATTGGTGTTAACAGTGCCTCCTGTTTGCTCATATTTCCATATGGCGGGAGCTGTATAGGCATCGCCACCCAAATAAAATACAAAGCCGGTTTTACCTGTTACTTTATCTTCGGTAATTTCCATACTGCCATCCTCGCTGTAATGGCGCACAAAAGGCCTTGCTGTTTTGGTGGTGTTGGTGCTACCATAATACATGTGTGAGCGCTGCCCGGCACCATTGTATTCAAAGTCAATACGTTCTTTACCGTCCTCATTAATAGTTACCGGCGCTTTAAACGCGTTATAAGTAACTTGCTGCAATTGCCGGTTTTGATAATTATTGATGGCAAAATTGCTCAAATTGGTTAATCCGGCTTGCTGATACGAGTTGCCCGTATAGGTATAATTACCCAACTGGCTGTTTATGGTTATGCGCCCACGCGCATCATAGCTTTGGGTGTTGCTAACAGTAGCGCTGTTTTCATTAAAACCGGTCAACCTGTCCTGGTTATCATAGGTAAAACTTTCGGTCCACGGGTTGCCGGGTGTCGGGTTAAAGGCGCTGTTGGTACGGCTGGTTAGGTTAGCCGTTACCGCGTCAAAACTAAAGCCAAGTTTCATCAGCTCTACCGGAATACCGGTTACGTTGTCTGTTCTAAATTCGGTGGGCGATCCAAAACTATCATAAGTATTGGTTTGCTTAAGTGCTGTACCTAACAGCGCGGTAGTTACATGGCCCCGGGCATCCTGAGCGGTTACCTTCCATATGCTGTTACCCGCGTTGGTAATTTCTTTCACTTCGCCATGGCTATAAATGTAAGTTAACGTTTTGCTTACGGTAATGTTGTTGGCCTTGTTTTTTGCCTCGTTGGTCTCATTAGCCACCTGGTCCAGACTGTTATAAGTTAAGGTTTTAGCAAATCTGGCCTGCGGGTTTTCTTCTACCACGCTTATCAGGCGTTTGTTAACATCATAGCCGTAAGTATAGTCAATATCGTTATGATAAATATTGTCGTCTAAATTTATCGTCTCCAATAATTTTGTAGCGCTATTGTAGCCGTATACATAATGCATATTGGTATTATCGCTTACAATATCTCTGGTGTTTAGCCTTCCATCAGGTAAATACGTATAATTGGTAACCCCCTTAGGAGTGGTTTGGCTAAGCGGTTCACCAAACTCATTATAGGTGTATGTGTATACACCTGCTGATGGATCGGTAAGTTTGGTTTTTCGTCCCCAGCCATCCTGCTCAATTGCCTGTGCCGAACCTCCATAATCTGTTGATTTTAAACCGCCGTTACCAAAATAGGCATAATTAATGGTGCCCCCCGGGTCTTGTACGCTTTTTATATTGCCCATAGCATCCCTGGTAGTAACTACGGTTTTGGTACCATCATTAACGGTGGTTTGTAATCCGTTGTAACTAATGCTGGTGGTTTTGCCGGTAAATGAACTCATGCTTATTACACGGCCATAATTATCATATTCAGTGGTGTTTACCTGACCATAGCTACCAATACCTGGTTCGCTACGGCTAATTTGACCACCATAAATATCATACCCATATGCCATAGATACATACTGCCCTAACACATCTGCATTAGCAATAGAAGTAGTTTGCCCTAACGCGTTTATAACGGTAGTATTGGATTGCCCTTCATCATTTGTTTTAAACACAGATATACTTCCGGTATTGACGCCACCATAACCGATATTGGTTTTATTGTTCAGGTAATCCCTGGTTTCCGTCACTCTTCCCCAAACGTCATAATCATAATTGGTAGTTTGTCCATAACTATTGGTTAAACTGCTCATGGTACCGTTACTACTGTTATATGTCATATTGGTTTCCAGTCCGTCTACCCCGGTTAGTTTGACAACAAACCTGCCGCTGGCATCATAATCCGTTTTTATTACGCGCGAACCATCACTTGTAGTAACTGTTTTCTTCTTTACGTTGCCGAAGGCATCAGGTTCATAATCTTCGGTTATAAAGTTGGTGCCGTTGCCTTTGCGCTTTATTTGTGTAACAAAGGCTCCGGTATAACTATATTGTTCTTCGGTACTGAAGCTATCGCCACCAATGGTTGAAGTTTCTTTTTTGTTGTTTACCCGCCCAAAGTACCAGGATGTTGGGTTATTATTGAATACATAATCAACGGTTTTAGTGCCATGGCCCGAAAAATTGCTGGTATAATGGTTAACATTATAATAACTATCATAGCCATAGCTGGTTAAAGTATTAGTTTTATTCAGCAGGTCTTTCACAATTACCGCTGTTGGCTTATTAATAAAAACTTTGCTGGATAGTAGTTGGGTATTGTAGGTGTAGTCGGTGCGTGTAATGTAATCATATATCGCAGCGCCGTCATTCATGCCATTCGCAGGGTCATCCAGTTGGGCAATAAAAATGCCATTGGCGGCATCTACGCTAAAGCCAGGTTGCATGGTAATAGATTGTGCGGCTACTACCGTTTGAGTTGTATTAACTGCTGTAGCTAATACAATATCGGGCGTGGTACCCTGAGCGTTTTTAATATTGTCTGAAATAAAAGGCGACTTTGAAGTAAACGAACGCACAATGGCTCCACGCAGTAACGGATCAGTAACATTAGTTGTAAATATCTTGCGCTGATCATTACTATCATCATTTTTTATCCAGTTGCTTCTAACAGTTTCGGTAAAGCCCAGGTAACCCAAGCCAGCCATATTGCGCACTGCAGATTTATAGTTAAATATCTGCATCACATCCGACGGAGCAGTACCGGTAAAAATACGTCTGAGTTTACTTACTACCTTTATTCCGGGGGCATACTTCATATTTACATAAGGATAAACATGTTTTTCGTCTCCTATGTAAATTGGCACCGGATAACCGTCGTCTGGTACAGCAGCTTTGTATTCAAGCCTATGTATCACACCAGCCTGAGCCACGGTTTTTAACCCTCTTATACTCTTCATGTCCTGAAGATTGCTAAATTGAGTTATCGTGTTATCGCTTAGTAAACCAAATTCAAGCTCATAATTTGGCTGTTCATTATTTAAAAAGAGAGGGATAGGAAAGTTATCCAGGTGCGTGTTCATACTCACTTCTGAACCCAGCCCAAATTCACCCGGGCCTATGTTATTATATACTTTAACATTTGCATTGCCCCAATGCGCATTGTTGGTTGTTGTTGTATAACTTATAATATCAGTTTTGCCATCGTTATTAGCGTCGTTAGGTATAAGTGCGTTAGCGGAGCTAAAAGGATATGTTTTATCTTGTTTAATAAAACCCTTACCTGTAGAAATAAACAACGTAAAAATATTATTATTTGCAGTTGGGAACATTATATCTGTTTTCCCATCGCCGTTAAAATCACCAAACAGAGGTGGAAAAGCTGTTGGTGTAGTTGGACTGGTAAATGCCCACAATAAAACCAGTTCATTAGCTTCGTTTAAATTGTATACATACATTCTTTCGGGAGTGATATGTAATAAATCTGTTTTGTCATCCCCGTTAAAATCTCCAGTATATATTTTATCATTTGAGCCAATTGTCCTTATTAAGGAGCCCGAAGCAGTTACAAAATTTGAAGAGAGTCGCCTGTCCAGATTAATAAAATGAATTCTCGCTGTGGTATCAGACGTACACCCGTTATTTGAATATGGCAGGCTGAACGCAATAACATCAGTAAGGCCATCTCCATTAAAATCACCTGAACAGTATCTTCTTGGAATTTGTAAACTTGGGTTAGTACCAGGAGCACAAGCTTTAACAGGAGCATTCCATATTCGTTGATATTCCTTCTGTACCACGGAATATGCACCCTCTGAATATGTCTTAAAAACGATTACGCCATCAGACGGCTCTTGAACTAATAATAACCCCTGCCCTATAGCTACCTTATTGTCTGCTTTTAAATACGTTGATGCAAATGCAAAGAAAAATGATGTATCAACAGCATCAGTAAATGCGTCGCTCGTAATTTTACCGGGGTCCCACTTTATCCAAAACTTATTTTTACCAGTTGGATACACAACTATATCCATTTTACCATTGCCGTTAAAATCCCCCGTTAACACATTGGATTTTAATCCGCTAATTCCAGATAAATACGGGTCTGTTGATGTTGTTACATTAAAATAAGGGTGGTTATCACCGTAATAAAAATAAATAGGTTCAAAGCTTTTGGTGCCATCCCCACTTATTTCCTGTATGGTTGCTATTTGCTCATAGTTAAACCCGATTATGGTATTATGAGTTAAGGCATATGTGCGGTACCCAACTCCGTTACCCACAACATCTATCTGCTTCAGTATTTTAGTCAAACGAATTTCTGTTCCTCCTATATACAGTTGCCCGGTGCGCTGCCGAACATCGTAGGTGAAATTGATCTGATTGATAGCTGTGCCCGAATTTAGTGCACCATATGCAATTTGGTCAATAACACTAACCTCGTTACTTTTTGTATAGGTATAACTAATACGTACATTTTGCGGGTTATCCATATAGTTTATGGAATAAGTGTTTTTTGTACGCGAATCTGCGTTCTGCCCATACACCGCATGCGAGCCATCTGCATAATAAACGTCAAAATACTGTGGACCCAACCCTGTACCTAACGAGCCATGTGATACAATTTTTGTGTTTGAGTAGTTTTCTGTTTGATACTCTGCACCATCAGCGCCGTATGTGCCACTTTTTAAAAGCAGGCGTTGCCCGTCAAGCGCAAATCTGTCGTCCATATCGCCTTTTACAACACCTATTCTATCATCATGAAAACGGGTTGCCGGTATTCGTGTAATAGTGGATAGACCACTGATGTTCCAGCCGTAGCCTGCCAGCCCGTCGCCACCCTGACTATTATAAACCAAAGCGATTTTGGGCACAACACCGCTAATACCTGGCGGTACAGCTATAGGTACGGTATAAGTTGATGCTCCGCTTGATGAGACATCTATAGCGGTAACTGTACGCCCGGGATCAATGGTTGCCGAGGATAAAGAGGAAGTATTAGATAAGGGCAGATCACTAATATCGGATGAAGCAGCACCCTTTATTGATGAAGCTGTGCTTTTGCCCGATGTTACCGTAACAATGGGTTTTTTACGGTTGTTTGGATCTGGTTTTATATATTTAATAGTATCAGCAAAGTTTACGGTTTTAGTTGTATCCTTTTTTAAGGAATCAGGTATCACTTGCGAATAAGCAACTGAGGTTAAACACAATATGCTAAAAAATATTGTTGTGATAAGTTTTTTCAGGTTCATAAAAATTATCCGCTTACTGTTTTACAACTTTTAAAAGTTCCTGTTTACCGTCTGAAAAGCTAACTTTTACAACATACATCCCGGGTGTCATTTGTGTGAATGGAATCATTTCATGAAACTCTTCTTCTACATATCTGTAGCTTTTCTTAAAAAAGCTAACTCCAACCATTGAGTAAACTTCAATAGAAGTGATGAATCTTTTTAAAGGATCAAATTTGATGTTTAGCGTTTCAGTAAGCGGGTTGGGGTAAGCAATTAGTTTCAGTTCCGGGTCTTTTATAGGGCTGTTTGATTTTGGTTTTTCTGCTACAAAATCCGACTTCGAGGTTACAGCAGTGGCTGTAGTGGTTAACTGAGTGCAATTAATGCAGATCCATTCCCTTTTTGTCTGGTTTCCGGCTGCATCATAATCAAACTTCAACTCTTGCGCATCAACTTGCGTGGAAGCGCAGCAAAACAGAAGCGCTATAAAGAAAGGCTTTATGAATCTCATGTGGTAAGGGTTAGTATTATTTGTTATTGTCTTTTTTAAGCAACAAATCTTCCAACTTCTGTAATCGGTCTTCCTGATTCTTTAATTGTTTATTTTGCATCTCCACTTGTCTGTCTTTATCAATAAGATACAGCGTAAGTTCCTCCACTTTTTTAACTAACAATCTGTTCATTTCACCAAGATCGAGACCATTAGTCTCTATCTCTTCAGCGGATGGCATATCCGGCAAGTGCTGGTTTTTGTCTATGTATTCTTTAACCTCGCTTAGTGTTGGGAGCTTGTAATCTTGCCTGAATACGAAGTCAGGCCAATTAGTCAGCTCAACCTTGATTTTTTTAGCGCGGACAAGTCCATCACGTGTAATATGAAAGGCGATTTTACTCTTAACGGTCATATCTGTTAGCGTTTGCCCCCCTGTTCCTGTGCTTGTTATAGGCGCAAAATACATATCACCAAATACATTACTATAAATTACACCGCCCCCGTTGTTGGATCCGTCATCCCCAACTTGCCAGTTTCCATTACTTCTTGCTGCATTAAAACCGATATAACTGGTTCCATAATCTAAGGCGGTATAAGCGGCACTTCCAATAGAAAGCGAACTAACACCGTTGCCAACCTGAAATGCACTTATCGGGGAAGCGGTTCCTACACCGAAGCGCCCTGTCGTGCTAACGATACCATCCGGAGCAATATTCAGCCTTTTAAAAGCTGAAAGGTCGGCATGTGTAATATCGTACGAAGTGCCGGTTGTCGACCTGGAGTAAAATGCGATATTGCCTGTATTTTCAAAGTTCATAGAACTAAAATCAGAATAAGCTCCACCATCAACTCGCCAATTACCAGCGGTATTGTTCCAGTGAATATTAGTACTTAACGCTGCCCGTGACCAGTTATTCGCCGCCGAGCCCACAGTCTGCAAGTAGGTGTCTACACCTCCCTTTATCAAAAAATAAGGTGTTGAGCTGTATTTTTGTACAATGCCAGAAACATCACCAACTGTGAGTGGCATTATAGGTGTTGTCGTTCCAATATTTATCCCTACGTTTCCGCTGTTGGTATTATTAGTATGAGGTGCAGTAGTTGTAGTAGTCCACTGAGCATAGGAGAATTGTGATGCAGCTAAAAGTGCGAAGATGCTGAGGCAGGTCTTTTTCATTACGAGTATGCTAAATATAATTTATTAATGCAAAACAATACTAAGCAAGTATATACTCACTAAGCGAATGCTGTTTATCAAGATGAGAATTAAGAGCCACGAGGGCTATAATCCCTCGTATCGTGATAACGTTAAGGTTGAATAATAGAGGTGCACTAATATAGACAGGTTATCCGATACTTTGAAATATTTTGAAGTAAATGACAAGCAAGACTTGACTCAGTTACGTGATGCGACTTGGGAGAGGTTAGACTAGACCCACTATAAATGCGAGAAACCTGGTGCAATAGCTAAAAATAAGCTGCCCTGCACACCAGTTATAGCTTGCACTGACCTTATAGGTTCAAATGGTTTATCAAACTTAGGTTTAACCTCCTGAACTTTTAAAGGACGTAACCAAATGTAACTTAATTCAGGTTCCGTAAATTCAGTGTAGTAAGGCATATGAAAGCCATCAACCAGTACATTATCAATTTTGAAACCTCTGTAAAATCTATTGCTCAGCGTGTTCATGTGGGCTATTTCGCCAGTAAGTGAGTTAAGCAGCATGTTGAATAGTGACATCTTACAGCAAGTTATGTCAAGGTCTGCACCGTACAGCAAGCTACTGCGATTTAGTTTAGCTGCCGCAAGTAACATCCTGCCACTACCACAAGCCGGATCGTTAATTCGTCTACCGTCAGAAACATCACCCATCTGCATCATTGCCATCATGTCCGCTATTGGAGTTGGAGTAGAAAACTGGCCATTGTGGCCATTGCTAATAGCTTGCATGAATAGTTCACCGAGTGGGTCACGGAATCCTTCCGACAAGTCACCTATCAGCGTTATAAGTTTAACCAGGTGTTCAACCTTTGGGTGGGATTGGTAGGTTTCGAGTGCCTTACGTTGTTCATCAGCAGCCTCATACCTTTTAAAAGGTAGCAGCATCCAATCAAGCCTGTCAGTGAATGCGGTGTGAAGGGATTGTCCGTAAGCGTAGCGGTTAAACTCTGTAAGTAGTTCTTTGATATCTGTCATAGCAGTAGGTTTTAATTCGAGAGAATTCTCTGTTTTGTGTACCTGACGCTGTACCTCTTATGGTAATTGCTTTAGATCTGCCGCCGATAAAAACAAGCGATTTTGCCTATAACCAACACACACAACCCCACAAAAAAAAGCCCCTGATTTTCATCAGAGGCTTTACTGGGTAGCGGGAGCAGGACTCGAACCTACGACCTTCGGGTTATGAGCCCGACGAGCTACCAACTGCTCCATCCCGCACTATATTTGGCTTTGTTTAACCGGTTCATTACTCCGAAAAGCCTCTTTCAATTATCAAAATGCAATTAACATTCTGTTTGAATTGGTCTGCAAAGATATAATTCGTTTCTTTGCAGTCCAAATAATATTTTAAAATTTTTAATATGGGTCATAAGGCAGGTTTCGTGAGCATAATTGGCAAGCCTAATGCGGGTAAGTCAACTTTAATGAACGCATTGGTGGGCGAAAAGATGTCTATTATTACACCGAAGGCCCAAACTACGCGTCACCGCATCCTCGGTATAGTTAACGCAGACAACTATCAAATTGTTTTTTCTGATACGCCTGGCGTTATAAAACCGCATTACGCTTTACAGGAAAGTATGATGCATCAGGTGGAAGGCTCAATAGTTGACGCCGACCTGATACTGCTCGTTACAGATATACACGAAGAGTATGACGAAAACGACGTACTGAAAAAACTGGAAGGCAGCCTTGCACCTATTGCCGTGCTGGTAAACAAAATAGACCAAAGCGATGAGGGGGCCGTTAAAAAGAAGATTGAGTTTTGGCAGGAAAAGCTGAACCCTAAAGCTGTGTTTGCTATATCTGCGCTGCATGATCATAACATTAAAGCTGTTATGGATTTTGTGGTAGATAATTTGCCGGAGCATGCCGCCTACTATGAAAAAGACGCACTTACTGATCGAAATGACCGTTTTTTTGCATCAGAAATGATAAGGGCGCAGCTTTTGAAACAGTATAAAAAAGAGATTCCGTACAGCTGTGAGGTGGTGGTTACCGCATTTATTGAAGGCGAAAAGCTTTACCGCATAAGCGCTGAGATTATTGTGGAGCGCGAATCGCAAAAAAATATAATAATAGGCGAGGGGGGTAAAATGCTGAAAATAGTAGGCACCTACGCTCGCAAGGATATGGAGGAGTTTTTTCAGCGCAAGGTATTTCTGGAGACGTTTGTAAAAGTTATACCCGACTGGCGCGACACCAAAAACTACCTGAAAAAATTTGGGTACATTAACTAAGATTTGAGATATTAGAATTGAGATGTTAGACTGTATGGTTATATCTCAATTCTCATATCTCATGTCTCAAATCTAAAAGAAAAATGAGTAACATAGTAGCAATAGTTGGCCGCCCAAACGTTGGCAAGTCAACCTTATACAACCGATTGACCGAAAGCCGTAAAGCTATTGTTGATGACTTTAGCGGCGTAACCCGCGACAGGCATTATGGCGTAGCCGAGTGGACCGACCACCCTTTTACCGTAATTGATACCGGTGGTTATGTAGCCAACTCTGATGATGTTTTTGAAGCAGCTATACGCGAGCAGGTTGTAATTGCCATTGAGGAAGCTTCAGTAATTTTGTTTGTGGTGGATGTTACTACCGGCATAACCGATTTGGACGATGAGATTGCCGTATTGCTTCGCCGGAGTAAAAAGCCTGTTTTTGTTGTTGTTAACAAGGTGGATAACAATAGCCAGCAAACCGAAGCTTCTGTATTTTATAGTTTTGGCTTAGGCGAGATCTATAACATATCGTCAATGACCGGCTCAGGCACCGGTGAGCTATTAGACGAAGTGGTTAAACACTTTGAAGATGTTCCGCTGGAAGATAATACGCGCCCTAAATATGCCATTGTTGGGCGTCCTAATGTGGGTAAGTCGTCAATTATCAATTCATTGATTGGTAAGCAACGTAATATAGTTACCCCGGTTGCAGGTACAACCCGCGACAGTATTCACATCCATTACAATCAGTATGGTCATGATTTTATGCTGATTGACACTGCCGGTTTGCGTAAAAAAACCAAGGTGAAGGAAAATATTGAGTTTTACTCGGTAATGCGTACTATCAAAGCTTTAGAGGAAGCCGATGTTGTTATCATAATGATTGACGCTGTAGAAGGTTTTGAGTCGCAGGATATGAACATTTTCCACTTGGCTGAAAAGAACAAAAAAGGCATCGTGATCGTGGTGAACAAGTGGGATTTGATAGAAAAGAACAGCAAAACAGTTAAGGTTTTTGAGGAGATGATACGCGAGAAGATAGCGCCTTTCACTGATGTACCTATCGTATTTACTTCTGTTACCGAGAAACAACGCGTATTAAAGGTGATTGAAGTTGCTAACCAGGTTTACCAGAACCGGGCCCGTAAGATCTCTACCTCAAAACTAAATGATGTAATGTTGCCGATAATTGAAAATTATCCACCGCCATCTATAAAAGGTAAATACGTTAAAATTAAATACGCTACTCAAATTGCAGGTACATCCCCAATGTTTGCGTTCTTCTGTAATTTACCTCAGTACGTCAAAGAACCCTACTATCGCTTTATAGAAAATAAACTACGCGAAAACTTTGAGCTGAGCGGCGCACCGGTGCAGGTTTGGTTCAGGCAGAAGTAGTTTGAACTAAGATTTATAGGATTATATTTATTATAGGATTGAGCAAGCGATCTGAGTATGTCTTTAATAAACCAACTTAATCTTTTGATAGAGAGGTCAAAAGTTTTTGGATCATCAGAAGTTTATGTAAAGCAAGCTTGCGAGTTTTTAGACCACCGTGAACATGGTTTGTGCTTTGATACAGTCGTTATGCAGCTGTATGAGTCTGACCTTGCAATAAGTGATGATTATTACAACTTAATAGGAGAGATTGCTAATAAAATGGATGTGGAAATGCAGTACTATAGTTTTATGGAAAGCTTGATCGCTAAAAATTAAGCAAATCCTATTATCCCAATCATCCAAAAAATCTTAGTTCAGACAATTAATCCAGACTCTCCACCGCTTTCCAAACCGCTACGTCTGTATTGTTAAGCGTTTTGTAGTAAGCTTCGTCGCCCCATTTAAAATGGGCTGCGGTAGCTTTTAATAGTGTTTTGGCGTGTGCTTTGCCGGCTATTATTTCTTCGTTGGTGATGTCTTTTACTGTAAGCGCCGCATATTTAAAAAATCTGTTCAACTCAACATCGCTAACGTTATACTGGCTGATAAAGGCATCGTCAGTGGTGTAAGTTTTTAATACCAGTTGCAGGTAGTCAATTACATAAGCTGTAAAAACATCGTTTTTACTTAGCTGATGTATCAGCCATGTGTTTTTTGTGGTGTCTTCGGGTACAAAAACGTCGGGCATAATACCGCCACCGCTAAATACCTTGCGCCCTGCTGATGTGCGATATTTACTGTTGGTGCGCAACACGCTGTCATTCAAATTGCTTTCCGCAGAAAATAATTCACCTTTGCGCATGCGCTCGGCTAACTCATTGCGATAGCTAACGGCGCCGTCTTTGTATGTTTTTTGTATGGAACGCCCGGATGCTGTATAATACCTGGCAACGGTTAAGTTAACAGCCGAACCGTCATCAAACTGAAACTGCTCCTGCACCAATCCCTTACCAAACGACCTGCGACCAACAATAGTGGCCCGGTCAAGGTCTTGCAAAGAACCAGCTAAAATTTCACTGGCCGAGGCAGAGTATTCATCTATCAACACTGCCAGTTTACCGTTTTGAAATACCCCCGAGTCGGTGGCAAAGTAATCTGTACGTGGTTCGTGCTTGCCTTTGGTGTAAACTATCAGTTGTTTACTATTCAAAAACTCATCGGCTAAACTTGTTGCGGTATTTAAATAGCCGCCGCCATTACCGCGCAGGTCAAGCACCAGTTTTTTTACGCCATCGGCTTTCAGCTTTAATAATGCTTTTCTAAAATCGGCATCGGTAGTGGTGGCAAACTTGCTTATTTTGATGTACCCTGTTTCGCCCGCTATTTTATAAGCAGCATCAATACTGCTTAATGGAACCCGGTCGCGTTTTATAGTTACTGTTTTCAAGCTATTGCTTCCGGCAGGTAAAACAGCCAGGTCAAGCTTGGAGCCTTTTTCGCCGCGTAAGGTTTTACTTACCTGCGTGTTAGTTAACTGTATACCGGCAAATTTCTGATGATTAGCTTCAATTACTTTGTCGCCTGCCTTAATGCCCTGCAAAGCCGCTGGTCCGCCCGGGTATACATAGCTGATCACCATGGTATCGCGCAGCAAATTGTATTCTACACCAATGCCGTTAAAGCCGCCTTCCAGTTTTTCGTTTACGCTTTGGGCTTGTTGCGCAGGTAAGTAAATAGAGTGTGGATCAAGGCGTTGCAGGAGTTCATTAACGGTTTCGCCCTCAACACTATCAACGTTTACAGAGTCTACATAGTTATTACGCACAAGGTCAAGTACTTTGGAAAGTTTGCTTCTGCCCGAAAATGCCAGGTCAACATCCTCACCGCCAAAGCTGCCACCGCCTATGTAAAGGCCAATGGTTACCCCAAGCAAAACGAGGATTGCAGAACGGAATATGATAGCGGCAGTTTGTTTCATTCCTAACACAAAGCTAATAATTTTAGTGCTACAGGCGGCATTTTGTAGAAGCAATTATCTAACCATTATCATTAATTTTACTCAATTTTGTAAAAATAGCATAAATGGCAGGCTGCATTTACTCACCCGGTCAAAGCTGCGCCGGACCACCCTCTCTTTCGCAAGCGAAAAAGAGGGTAGAGAAATAAATTCAAATCCCATTCTTTGCGCAGCAGAGAGGGGTGACGAGCGAAGCAACGTCGGGGTGAGTCAAACAAGCGACATTTATTTAAACTAAAACAACACAATGCAAAGCACTACCGAAAAAGACTCACATTATAATGATCTGGAAAAAATGAGTGTGGCCGAAATACTGCGCCACATCAATCACGAAGATCAAACCGTTGCCGTTTCGGTAAGTAAGGCATTGCCGCAAATTGAAGCGCTGGCAACAGCTGTTGCCGAACGTATGAGCAAAGGCGGACGCTTGTTTTACATAGGCGCGGGTACCAGCGGCAGATTAGGGGTGGTTGATGCCTCAGAGTGCCCGCCAACGTTTGGTGTTCCGTTTGATTGGGTGGTAGGTATTATTGCCGGTGGCGATAGCGCTATACGCAAAGCGGTTGAGTTTGCCGAAGACGATAAGGAGCAGGCCTGGCGCGATCTGCAGGCTTTTAACATCAATGAAAAAGACGTGGTGGTTGGCATAGCGGCATCAGGCACTACCCCTTATGTTATTGGCGGCCTGGAAACAGCAAATGAAAATAATGTGCTTACCGGTTGCGTTGTATGTAACAATGGTAGCCCTGTTGCAGCGGTAGCCCAATTGCCGGTAGAAGTGGTTACCGGTCCGGAGTTTGTTACCGGTTCAACCCGAATGAAAGCCGGCACCGCGCAAAAAATGGTGCTGAACATGCTTAGTACATCGGTAATGATACAACTGGGCAGGGTGAAGGGCAATAAAATGGTGGACATGCAGCTTACTAACAATAAACTGGTTGACCGCGGTACCCGAATGATAGTTGCAGAAACCGGATTGGACGAAGCAACTGCCGCCAAACTGTTGGAAGAGCATGGAAGTGTAAGAAAGGCCGTCGAGTTTCATCAAAATAAGCAATCAGTAAGATGAGGGGTTTTTTAACTATTGCTTTATTCGTCATCTTGAGCGTTAACTTGAGCTGTGTGCCTGTTAATGATGCTGAAAGTTTCAAGCCCGCCGTTGATTTTACGGCTGCTGATAAATTAGACGAGAGAGAATTTTGGAAAATAATTGATTACTCTCATAACGCTGCAAAAGGCAATTTAGACTTGCAAAATGAAATTATAATAAAAAAACTTTCAGCTTATGAGCCGGCTGAGATCATAAATTTTGAAGTAATACTTTGCAAAAAGCTTATTGAGGCGAATAGCTACAAAGTATTAGCGGCCAACACTATAATGGACGGGGGGGCATCTGACGATGGTTTTTTGTATTATAGACTGTGGTTGATAAGTTTGGGTGAAACGACCTTCAAACAGACCTTGAAAAATCCTGAATATTTAGCAGCCCTTATAAAAAAAGGCGTTGTACCTGATTTCGAGGCTCTGCTTTATGTGTCGACCGAAGCTTATAAAAATAAAACGGGTAAACAAAAGGAGGACGATTCTTTTCCGAGAGGTGTAGCATTTGCGCAAGGGTTGAATTATGATTTTGGCGGGCCAAAAATTGTAGGAACAGAGTGGAGAGAAGAAGACTTACCGAAGTTATATCCAAAACTTTGGAAAAAATTTAATTAGAAAGAGGCTAAATGCACGAAATAGAACCATATTACCGATGGCGCGACGACTATATTGCCGCAGAGGATGAGCGTTCGCCGTTTTATGCTACAGAGTATAGTGAGTTTGAATTTGATAAACAGTTATATAACTACCTGTTGCATCCCCAATGGGATTCATTCGGATCAAATACGCTATACATTAAAGTACTATTTGTTGATTACGACCGTTCTTATGCTATCATCGAATTTATAGGTGAGTGGAACGATGCTATCAGCAATGATATAATGCTACTCAAGCGGGAGATTATTGAGCTGATGGAAGATTACGGCATCAATAAGTTCATACTGATAGGGGAGAATGTGCTGAACTTCCACTCGTCAGACGACAGTTATTACGAAGAATGGTTTCAGGATGTGGAAGATGGCTGGATAGCAGGCATTAATTTCCGCGAGCATGTAATAGAGGAGTTTAAACGCAGTAATATTGACTATTACATTAACTTTGGCGGTGAGCTGGATGAAATGATATGGCGCAACCTCAAACCTGTACAGTTCTTTAAAAAAGTGGAAGAACAACTGACGAAGAGACTTTATTAGATGGAGACAAGAATTAAGAGTCAAGAGCTAAGACCTCTAATGTTACATTGTCCTGATTCTTGCATCTTGTCTCCCGTATCTAAATTATCTATCTTAGACACAACAACAATTTAATAAACCGAACATGGAAATTAAAGATTCAAAATACGTTTATGATAACGTAATACAAATCGACGAAGCAGATTCATCACGTAAATACTTAGCTAAAGTTTTTACATGGATGTTTGTAGGCCTTGGTATATCAGCTATTGTAGCTTTTCTGATCGGGCCGAGTATATTAACTGTCATTCAAGATCCTATAACTGGTAAATTAACAGGCTTGGGTTATTTAGCTGTATTTGCTCCCGTGGGCTTGTCTATGGCTTTATCATTTGCCGCTTCGCGCCTTTCTTACCCTGCAGTAGTGGGCTTGTTTGTTGCTTATGCAGTGTCTATCGGCGTTACATTAAGCATACTTGCACTAATTTATACCGCCAGCTCTATATTCACTGTATTTTTGAGTGCTTCGGTGGTTTTTGCTATCATGGCAATTGCCGGTTACACTACTCAGCAAGACTTAACTAAGTTTGGTTCTGTATTGATAATCATATTTATAGGGGCTTTTGTAGTAAGCCTGGTTAACTTCTTTTTAGGAAGCTCGCAACTGGATTACATATTGAGCTTTGTTTTTATGGCTATAATGGTAGGTTTAACCGCTTACTATATTCAAATGCTTAAACGCATTGGCGCCGGTTTAGAATACGGCAATGCCGAGTCTAAAAAGCTGGTTATCATCGGTGCATTTGTTTTGTATACCACCTTTATTAACCTGTTTATGTCTATGCTGCGCATATTTGGCGACAGGCGGTAAGCGAAATTTATCAAGATAGTTAAGGCCGCTTCACACAAGCGGCCTTTTTTGTGTCAAAATTATTTCAATCAAGTCAACCGGAATACTTTAGGCTTTGCACATTACAATCTTATTTCGCAATTTTGCGCTGCTTATAGAGAAAGACGGAGGGATTAGACCCTGCGATGTCTTGGCAACCTGTAACTTACAAGGTGCTACATTCTACTCGGTCCGCCGACTTTATGGATCGAGACAGATAAGCGAAAGTCAAATTTATCCGACTCTTCGAAATAAGCGATTATAGATGTGAGATCTGAGACATGAGAATTGAGATTCTTGTTCGTTCTTTATCAATTATTTCACACTAAATACGGGAATGTGTTAAAAGCTATGGGTTTTCTCATATCTCAAATCTCACTTCTCATATCTAAACGAAATGGACATCAGAGAAGAACTCAAAAAACGAATACTCATTATTGACGGGGCAATGGGTACCATGATACAACGGTACCAATTAACCGAAGCTGATTTTAGAGGCGAAAGGTTTAAAAACCACCCTTGCGATCTGCAGGGTAATAATGACTTGCTTAACCTTACACGCCCCGACGTTATAAAGGCTATACATGCCGAGTATTTAAACGCGGGTGCAGATATAATTGAAACCAACACTTTCAGCACGCAGGTAATTTCGTTGGCCGACTACCAGATGGAAGAACTGGCTTATGAGCTGAGCTACGAAGGCGCCCGTTTAGCGCGTGAGGTTGCTGATGAGTTCACTAAAAAAGACCTCTCAAAACCACGTTTTGTGGCCGGCGCTGTTGGTCCTACCAACCGTACCGCTTCGCTTTCGCCGGACGTGAATGACCCGGGTTACCGTGCTGTTACCTTTGATAACCTGGCTGATGCTTATTATGATCAGATCCGTGGTTTGGTTGATGGTGGTTCTGATGTATTATTAATTGAAACCATTTTTGATACCCTGAATGCCAAAGCAGCTTTGTTTGCTGCTGATAAATACGCGCAGGAAAGCGGCAAGCATTTGCCTATCATGATATCGGGTACCATTACAGATGCTTCCGGCCGTACCCTTTCGGGGCAAACGGTTGAGGCGTTTTGGAACTCGGTGCGACATGCTAACCTGTTATCTGTAGGGCTTAACTGTGCTTTAGGCGCTCGTGAAATGCGTCCGCACTTGCAGGAACTTTCTGAAAAAGCGGATGTGTTCATATCAGCCTACCCTAATGCCGGCTTGCCTAACGAGTTTGGTCAGTACGATGAAACACCGCACGAAACGGCCCACCAGGTGGATGATTTTATAAAAGCAGGCATGGTAAACATTGTGGGCGGCTGCTGCGGTACCACTCCCGACCATATAAAATGTATTGCCGGTAAAGCTGCACAATACCCGCCACGCGAAGTGCCAACACTTGCGCCCAACATGCGCCTGAGCGGTTTAGAGGCGGTTACCATTACACCCGAAAGTATATTTGTTAACGTAGGTGAGCGTACCAACATTACCGGTTCGCCCAAGTTCAGTAAGCTGATATTGGCCGAAAATTACGAGGAAGCTTTATCTGTTGCCGCGCAACAGGTTGAAGGTGGCGCCCAGGTTATCGACATTAACATGGACGAGGGTATGATAGACTCGGAAGCGGTAATGGTTAAATTTCTTAATTTGGTTGCGTCTGAACCTGATATTGCCAAACTGCCTATCATGATTGACTCCTCTAAATGGACGGTTATTGAGGCGGGTTTAAAATGTATACAAGGCAAGGGCATTGTTAACTCTATTTCCCTCAAAGAAGGCGAAGACAAGTTTAAAGAGTACGCCCGTAAAATAATGAGCTATGGCGCTGCCGCGGTAGTAATGGCTTTTGATGAAACCGGCCAGGCAGATAACCTGGAAAGGCGTAAAGAAATCTGCGGTCGCTCTTACGATATATTGGTGAATGAGGTTGGCTTCCCGCCTGAAGACATCATCTTCGACCCAAATATTTTGACCGTTGCAACCGGTTTAGAAGAACACAATAACTACGCGGTTGACTTTATTGAAGCCACCCGTTGGATCAAACAAAACCTGCCGCACGCCAAGGTAAGCGGTGGTGTAAGTAATATATCATTTTCGTTTAGAGGTAACAACGTTGTGCGCGAGGCAATGCACTCGGCATTTTTATACCACGCTATTAAAGCGGGTATGGATATGGGCATTGTTAATGCCGGTATGCTGGAGGTTTACGAAGAGATTCCAAAAGACCTGTTAGAGTTGGTGGAAGACGTGTTGTTGAACCGTCGCCCGGATGCTACTGAGCGCTTGGTAGAATATGCCGACACCATTAAAAGTAAAGGCAAAGAAATAGTACGCGATGAGCAATGGCGTAATGAATCTGTCGAGAGTCGCTTATCGCACGCTTTAGTAAAAGGTATTGTAGAATATTTGGATGCCGATGTGGAAGAAGCCCGCCAGAAATATGCGCGTCCGTTAGAAGTGATTGAAGGTCCGTTAATGGATGGCATGAACATAGTAGGCGATCTGTTTGGTGCCGGTAAAATGTTTTTGCCGCAGGTGGTAAAATCTGCCCGTGTAATGAAAAAAGCCGTGGCCTACCTGTTACCGTTCATTGAAGCAGAAAAAGCCAAAGGCGGCGGTGGGCAGCGCAGCAGCGCGGGTAAAATTTTAATGGCCACCGTAAAAGGCGACGTACACGATATTGGCAAAAATATTGTGGGCGTGGTATTGGCTTGCAATAACTTTGAGATCATCGATCTCGGGGTAATGGTGCCTGCGCAGCGTATTATTGAAGAAGCTAAAAAGCAGGAGGTTGACATTATCGGCCTGAGCGGATTGATCACCCCATCGTTAGATGAGATGGTACATTTTGCCAAAGAGATGGAGCGCAACGGCTTTACTATTCCGTTAATTATTGGCGGCGCTACAACATCTCGCATACATGCCGCGGTAAAGGTTGCGCCAAATTATTCAGGTGCCGCCATACATGTGCTGGATGCATCGCGCAGTGTTACCGTTTGCAGTAACCTGATGAATAAAGACACGCGTGATAGCTACATTCAGGGTATAAAAGATGAATATGCCAAAGCCCGCGAGGCACACGCCAACAAACGTTCTGATAAGCGTTTTGTATCATTAGCTGATGCAAGGGCACAAAAGTTCCAGATAGATGTAACTAAGGTTGCGCCTGCACCTTCGTTTACCGGCACCAAGGTTTTTGAGGCCTATCCGCTGGCGGAGTTGGTGCCTTATATTGACTGGACACCTTTTTTCCATACCTGGGAGTTGCGTGGCAGCTATCCTAAAATATTTGAAGATAAGTTTGTTGGCGACGAAGCCAAAAAACTATTTGACGATGCCCAGGCGATGTTGAAGCAGGTAGTTGATGAAAACCTGTTGCAGGCAAACGGTGTAATAGGTTTCTGGCCTGCCAATGCAGTAGGCGATGATATTGAATTGTATACCGATGAAACCCGCACGCAGGTATTATCTCGCATACATACCCTCCGCCAGCAAGCCGAAAAACCGCAGGGCGAACCTTATTATGCTTTATCAGATTTTATAGCAACAAAGGAAAGTGGCGTGCCCGATTATTTCGGCGGCTTTGCCGTGACAACCGGGTTAGGGTGCGATGAACTGGTGGCCAAATACGAAAAAGATCACGACGATTATAACAGCATTATGGCCAAAGCAATAGCCGACAGGTTAGCCGAAGCTTTTGCCGAAAAAATGCACGAGCTGGTACGTAAAGAGTACTGGGGTTACGCTAAGGACGAAACTTTAAGCAATCAGGACCTGATAAAAGAGGAATATGTAGGTATTCGTCCGGCGCCGGGTTACCCTGCTTGTCCGGAGCATACCGAGAAGATCACCTTGTTTAATTTGCTTAAAGCTGAAGACAACGCACACATGCACCTTACCGAAAGTTTGGCCATGATGCCGGCGGCATCCGTAAGCGGGTTTTATTTCTCACATCCGCAATCGCGCTACTTTGGTTTGAACAAGATCAGCAAAGACCAAATTGAAGACTACGCCAAACGTAAAGTGATGAGCGTAGAAACGGTTGAACGCTGGTTAGGGCCGAACCTGAATTATTAACCCCCGGCCCCCTGAAGGGGTAGGAGAGTTAGAAGAAATTATATTAATATTGAACCATTAAACCAAATTCCCCCTTTAGGGGGTTAGGGGGCATGAAGATAACAGACCACATAGCAAAAGCCAACGGCAAAACCTTATTCTCATTTGAACTATTACCGCCCATGAAAGGGCAGGGCATTCAGGGCATTTTCAATGCTATTGACCCTTTAATGGAATTTAATCCGCCGTTTATTGATGTTACCTCATCGCGCGAGGAATATGTTTATAAGGAGCATGCTAATGGCTTGCTGGAGAAGGTGAGCTACCGCAAGCGCCCCGGCACCGTGGCTGTTTGCGCCGCTATTATGAACAAGTATGGCGTTGATGCTGTGCCGCATTTAATTTGCGGCGGTTTTACCAAAGAAGAAACTGAATACGCTTTGATCGATCTGCAGTTTTTAGGTATAGAAAACGTTTTGGTGCTACGTGGCGATGCCCGTAAAACCGAATCTTCATTTGTGCCTACACAGGGCGGGCATTGCTATGCCAATGAGTTACTGGAGCAGGTAGTGAATATGAATAACGGCAAATATCTGCACGAAGACCATGAAGCGGTTAAATCTGATTTCTGTATAGGTGTGGCCGGTTATCCCGAGAAACATTTTGAAGCCCCCAACCTTAAAACAGACTTTAAATACTTAAAACAAAAAATCGATGCCGGCGCCGACTTCATCGTTACCCAAATGTTTTATGATAACAGTAAGTACATGGAGTTTGTAAAACAATGCCGTGAAAATGGTATCAACGTGCCAATCATTCCAGGGTTAAAGCCAATTACCTCGTCAAAGCAGTTAATTAATTTGCCTAAAATATTCCACATAGATATCCCTGATGAGCTAAGCGATGCAGTGCACGCCTGCAAATCAGAAGCTGACGTGAAAGAGGTAGGCATTGAATGGATGATCAACCAATGTAAAGAGCTGATGAAATTTGGTGCACCGGTTATGCACTTTTACACTATGGGTAACCCTGGCCCTACAAAGCGTATTGCGCAAGCTATTTTTTAGGGGTTAGAGATTGAATTGGCAGCTTAGTTTTTTGTCAATTCGACATATATCCTTATTCTATGAGTTGGGTTTAATGTCGTAAAGGCACTTTGGTTATAAAAATTAGAAATTGTTACGTATGACCGAACTTGGAAACGATTATCAGGCTTCCAGATATCTGTACGCCTAAGCCCTATTCTTGAGTTAATCAATGACAAATCGTTTAAACTACCGTTAGTATCTGCTTCTCCATATTTGGACGATATAAGTTTAGTTAGCAGGTTGTATTGATCTATCAGTTTCTTTTCAAATTCTAATGTTTGTTGATTATTATCTTTTTTATCAAAATTGCTTACATCCCACTCATATAATATTTCAGATACTGTTGAGTCCGTTTTTAAAAAAGTATAATAAACCAAAAGATTCGGAATATCTTGTTGCTTACGCATAAATATTCGAGGCTGAGCTGTATTATTTCCAGAATAATATGTAGAGTTATCTTTGTATTCTTCGCTCCCTAATTTATTTTCAAGCGCTATGTAGTAAGCTGCTTTCTTTCCGTCTAATGCTAATTCCAAGTTAGTTGTTTGAGAATAACTTAGTTTCCAGGAAATAAATAAGGTTATAAGTATGGTAAAATTTTTCATATTATAATTTCACACATTCTTCCCGTCAATTATCTTAAAAAAGTCATCCCGGTAAGTATCGCCGATGGGGATAATTTTGTCTCCTATGCGGATGCGACTGCGCTCAATACTGTCAATTTTATTGAGGGCTACTATGTATGATTTATGCACCCTGATAAAATGCTTTTCGGGCAGGGTGTCTTCCATCTTTTTCATGTTTTGGAGCGTTATGATCCGCTCGCCGTCTGTAAAAATGGAAATATAATCTTTCAGGCCTTCAATAAACAAAATGTCGTGGAGGTATACCTTTTGTATTTTATGTTCGCTTTTAACAAAAATAAAATCGCTCATAAAGTCCTGCTGTTGCTGTTGCACATGCGGGGTTTGCTCGGCAGGTGCGCTAAGCGCCGGTTTGATAATGCCCTGTGCCTTTTGGGCGGCTTTATAAAAACGATCGAACGCTATAGGCTTTAGCAAGTAATCAACCACGTCAAGTTCGTAGCCTTCTAAAGCATATTGCGGATAGGCCGTTGTTAAAATAACCTTGGTTTTGCCGTTGGCTATTTTGAGGAACTGAATGCCCGTTAGCTCCGGCATTTGCACATCTAAAAAAACAAGGTCAATGTTACCATCCTGCACTTTGGTTAAAGCCTCAATAGGATTAGTGGTGGCCTTAACCAGCTCAAGGAAAGGAACTTTGGAGATGTAATCTTCCAGAATGTTCAACGCCAAAGGCTCATCGTCAACTACCAAACATCGTATCATGCTATAAAACTAAGGATAATTCGCAAGTGTAACTATCAATTTCGTCGCGTATCTCTAAATTATATTTACCTGGATAAAGCAGGTCAAGCCGTCGTTTAACATTACCTAAACCAATACCACCGGCTGCATCGCGGTTGTTGGCGTGCTTTTTATTTTTAATGTAGAAGTATAAGCGGCTGTCTTCAATATTAATGAGCAGCTTAATGGCCGAAGCTGCATCATTAGCCACACCATGTTTAAAAGCGTTTTCAATAAAGGCAATAAGCAGCAGGGGCACAATGCGCTGATCCCCCACCTCGCCCTGAATTTTGAAATCAATAAACGCCTTATCGCCAAAACGTATCTTTTGCAGGTCAATATAGTTTTGCAGGTATTGCAGTTCCTTCTCCAGCGCCACTTTATTATCGTTGGATTCATAAAGCATGTAGCGCATAATTTCCGATAGCTTCAATATGGCTCCGGGCGTGTTCTCTGAGTGCTGATAGGCCAGCGAATAGATACTGTTTAAAGAGTTGAACAGGAAATGCGGGTTGATCTGCGATTTTAGAAAAGCCAGCTCGGCAGTAAGGCGCTGATTTTCCAGGTCGCGCTGTATACGTTCATTCAAAAACCAGTCAATGCTGAACTTCAGCACCACACTCAAAAAAATAAAAATAGAGCTGCTTAAAAGGGTGCTTACGAAGTATGAACCAAAGGTAATGGGCTCATGGCTGCTGCGCATCAACACATCATTAGGAAAAATTAAACCCACACCATATTTGGCAAAACCATAACCTATTATGATGACCAATACTGTGGCAGCATAAAGCGCATATTGCTTCTTATTTAAAAAGCGCGGTATAAGTACCAGGTAATTGAGGTAAAATAAACTAATGTTGATAAGGCCGTATAAACCAAAAATAACCAGTATGCCCTGCGTGGTGAACCGGGCGTTATTACGCACCAAAAACAAAAAAAACGAGATAAGGCTAAGCCAGATAAATATGTGCCAGAATATTTGTAAGCCTTTTTTCACATCCCCAAATTAATTATTTTGATTTTACAGGCCGTGGTATTTATATACAGCCATGGTTTTTATCGATGAACTGGCTTTTATTATCGACCAACTCCCACAACTATTATATTAGGCGTTCATCTATAAATAAAAACAGTTGGTCTAAATGATTTCAGCAGGTTGATTTTTTGGTATTTCTTTGTATCATAAAATCAATCGCAATGAAAAAGTTAATCAACAACACCAATCCTTTTGTACTGTTACTGGCACCATTGGTTTTCGCCTTAATAATGGGTGTAAGCTACCAGTTTGAACAAAAAAAGCAAAATGACAGCCTTGCTGCTTCAGCAGTAAAAGCTACCTCATTGTTTGCAAAAGGTGTAGGTTTTATTAAAACTGTTGCATCGGTTAAAAAAGACAACGTATGGTAATTGAAACTACCGGCTTAACATTTAAGTTCGGCAGTCAAACCGTTGTCAACTCCTTATCTCTTCAAGTTCCGCAAGGAAGTATATATGGTTTTCTCGGGCCCAATGGCGCCGGGAAAACCACTACCATTAAAATTCTGCTTAATCTGCTTCAGCATCAGCAAGGAAACATCAAAATATTCGGGTTAGATTTTGCAACTAACCGCAATAAAATACTCTCGCAAATAGGCTCATTAATTGAGCAGCCTGCCATTTACGCGCATTTAACCGGCAGAGAGAACTTAATTAACCGCGCACTGCTTCTACAAGTTAATAAAAGTAAAGTTGACCAGATATTGGAGCTGGTTCAGCTTACCCATGCCGCTAACAAAAAGGCAGGCAATTATTCATTAGGTATGAAGCAACGTTTGGGTATTGGTCTGGCACTGCTGGCCGACCCCAAACTGCTTATTTTAGACGAACCCACCAACGGCTTGGACCCCAACGGTATTATTGAAATACGCGAACTGCTAAAACGTCTTACCAGAGAGCAGGGCACAACAGTTTTTATATCCAGCCACTTATTGGCCGAGGTGGAGCGCATGGCTACCCATGTAGGCATAATTAACAAAGGTGAGATGTTGTTTCAGGGCGAGATAAGATCGCTTGAAACCCTGAGCCAACCCATGCTGCGTATTGAGACCAATAACACGGTTGACGCCGCTAACCTGCTTACCCGCAATGGCTGCCTGGTGCAGGAGGTGAATGATGATCACTTAACCATAGCCTTTACATCCAAAGAAGATGCAGGCGAGGTAAATGCCCTGCTTAACAGCAATAATATTTTGGTTTACAGTATTTACAAGGTGCAAAAAGACCTGGAAAATTTATTTTTAAGCATCACACAAAATCAGGCAGTATGAAAGGATTTATATTATCGCTACGGTCTGAGTTTTACAAAAGCCGCAAAACCTTAGGTTTTTGGGCCGCTATATTATTACCCTTTGCGCTCATCCTTATCACAGCTATTGGTTACTATGTAAAAAGTAACGAGTTAAAGGGCGTGCCGGGCATGATATCGTGGATGCGTTTAGCAGGCGGTACCATTAGCGTGATGGGCATTTTGTTGTTGCCCATGTTTGTGATATTTATTGCGTACTCCGTAAATAATATTGAACATAAAGCCGATACCTGGAAAACCTTGTTCAGTTTACCTATTGGTAAATGGGCAGTATACTCCGCGAAGTTTTTTTATGGCTTAAATCTTGTTTTTATCAGCATGATGCTGTTTGTGGTATTTACCGTCACTTTTGGCAATTTGCTGGGTTTAATAGTGCCCGAGCTTAAATTTACCGAATACCACATGGAATGGGTGCTGTTCCAGATCTACTTTAAATTTTTCCTTTCAGCATTAGGCATACTGTCAGTCCAGTTTTTATTCAGCCTGATATGGAGCGACTTTTTAAAGCCGATGGGCCTTGGCTTTTTATTGTTTGTTACTTCGGTTATAGCTGTACAAAAAAAATGGGACTATGCTTATACGCTGCCTTATGCGCACCCTTTACTGG
This sequence comes from Mucilaginibacter auburnensis, assembly GCF_002797815.1. NCBI lineage: Bacteria > Pseudomonadati > Bacteroidota > Sphingobacteriia > Sphingobacteriales > Sphingobacteriaceae > Mucilaginibacter > Mucilaginibacter auburnensis. The sequence goes on along the minus strand of NZ_PGFJ01000002.1, from coordinate 1,386,470 downwards.
CGTATGAAAGCATGTTTCCGCGCAGATCTAACCTACCGCCAAATCAAATTGTGGTAGACGTTTTTACGCAGGATGTATACATCAGTTTAGCCATATCTGCCGTGGTTTTTATAGCGGGCTTTTATATTGTGCAGAAACGGAGTGTGAAGTAGGTTGGGCAGTAGTCATTAGTCATTAGTAGATTGGCTAATCGGCCTCATCCTCCCATACGCTTATGTTGTTGGTCATAAGACACAACAACGGCGATGGTCCGAACACCAACAAGGGCGCAGGGATGGTCAATTGTCATTAGGTGGTTTGATTATGTGATAGATATATAATTTAGCTCAACCTTTTTTTACCATTTTTCCAGTATTTCTTTTGTAATTGTTTAATGTAATCTATAGTAGTGTCAGAGAATACAGGTGGGTGCAGTTTATCTCTTTTAGCAGATGCATTATACAGAATTATAAATTGGAACGGGTTCTGAATATGCTTGATAAGTTCTTTTCGATACCCATTCCTTACAATAATATCAGCCATGTAATATCCGGGATTATGACCACTGCTATAATTCATTAAATTTCGAAACTGTTTTACAGTTGGATATTTCTGCCCTTTGGTTCCGGCCATTTCCTGAATTGCAGTATCAATCACCCTGATTATGCTGTCGGGCTTAGTTAGCAGGAGTTCATCAAAATGATATTCATATACAACGTCATCCGCTTTTTCAAAAGAATATTTTTTGTCTATCATATCTGCACTACCCTCATTTAATATTGTTTGGAGCAGATAAAAAATGCCTTCTTCAGATGGTTCAACCTTAAAGTCAATTGGTTTTCTTAGCACGTGGTGCATTTCATGCGCGCCCAGAATACCGTATTTTAATTTATCCTGATTGTATACGCTCCACAGTGTAAATACTATGCGGCCTTGATCTACCAGTGCGTCGTTATCAATTGCTACTATAAATATTTGTGTATTCGGGCTTTTGGTATGAAGTTTCTTTGGCAGCCATTCCCACGCTTTCAAATAAATACTATCCATGTAAGCAGGCTCTTCTAAATGACTAACATATTTCTTTAGCACATCTTCATTTGCCTTATATTGATTGATCTTGTAAGCCATCCAGTTATTTAGCTTATCATCCATCATCTTCTTTAACTTCTCCTTGTTTTTGGGGTTATAAACGTACTGTAGTGTTTTTCTATAATTATCAAGAAAGCTTTCAGAGAAATCTGATTTTTTACATAGATCTTATTTCCTTCAAGATTTAAAAAGGCTTTCCAATCATCTCGGGAAAGTGTGTCTCCTTGTTTTAATCTATCTACAATTTTCCAATAAGCGTTTACAGATTCTATATTGACAGTTTGAGCTTTGATTGCATTTGTGAAAAGGAAACAAATAGCAATTAACAGGGGAGAGGCTAATTTGAACATGTTAATTTTAAGAGATTTTTATCAGCAAAAATATATAAGGCTTTGTGATGTTAAAGATGATTAATAAAGTTTGTTAGTGACCAGTGACCAATGCCCAATGACTACCTAACCGGCTTCGGAAACACCGTCAAACTTTCATGCCCTTCGGCGTCAACTGATTGTACGGCGAAGAAATAATTATCTTTTGAGTAGTTTAATGTAGCCGTCGTACCGGTAACGTAGAGCTTTTTCTCCCAATACGGACTAATGGTTTCGCGCATTAAAATGTAATAGCCTGCCGGAGCTTTTCCTGTATTTGGCGCTTCCCACTTCAGGGTAGTTTTATTGGTAAGTCCGGATGTAGTTACGCCCACATTAACAGGGGCCGCCGGAGCCGTGGCAAGATTAGCCAATACCGACAAATTCATGCGGGCCACCTTTTGCATGTATTCAAAATCAGCAAATTGGATAAGATCGCCATATTGCATGCCTTTCTCCGTGCGCAGGTCCTGGTGCTGATGGGTAAAATCCTCATTCATTTCTGTGAGTCGTACCGCCGTAAATCCCTGCTGCTGAAACGATGTTTGATCACCGCCACGCAAAAACCTGTCGCGACGATAAATTAACTTCACATCCAGTTGGTCAACATAACGTTCAGCCACTTCTTTAACATAGCGGGCCAATTGCCGCGACGGACTATCGTTTTCGCCTCCATTATTGATCAAGCTGTTAACGTTGGCATTTATCGTAGGGATGCCCTCGCTAAAAACCCTTACATGAATATTGTCTTTCAAATCGTTATCCTGTCCGTGTGTATTGCCAACTATATCGTTATTCAGCATAGCATCAATATTAAGATTCTTTTCTTTGGCGAGTTTTGCAAAATTAGCCGAGCCATTTAGTCCCTGCTCTTCGCCTGCTACTGCTAAAAATATGATAGTAGCCGGGAACGAACGTGAAGCCATTACCCGGCAAAGCTCCATTGAAACGGCCGTGCCCGATGCATCATCTACCGCGCCCGGCGCGGCATCTTTAATATTCATTACATCCGTAACACGCGAATCATAATGGCCGGATATAACATAAACACGCGTGTCGGTAGGGTCAGTGCCCTTTAGCGTAGCTACTATGTTTTTTAAAACGGTGGGTTTGTTAAAGCGCCCGCCTACCGGCTGTGTAAACGTATCAAACTCTACTTTCATACGCCCGTTAGCTGCTTTAGCATACTTTTCCATTTCGGCTTTTATCCAGTTTCGGGCCGCTCCAATGCCTTCGGTAGCGCTTGTGGTATCACTTAAGGTATGGCGTGTTTTAAAGCCCACCAGCTTTTTAACAATAGCCTCAATATTTTGTACCGATACCTCATCGAGCATTTGTTTAATGCCGGCATCTTGTTTAATTATGGTTTGGGAGAAGGCAGTCGCTGACAATAACAGCGCGAAGAGTAGCGTTTGCAGGGATTTCATTTGTAGGGATCAGTTAATGTGTTCAATATCGCTAATTATATTTTAATTATTAACAAAATTGGATGCCTGCCATGACGTAGATTTGCATTGTTTTATGGCAGACACCGCTCAACCACTCCCTCAGAAAAAAGACCCATTCGCGGCCTTGCGTTATAAAGATTTTCGCTCGTACCTGGGCATGCGTTTCTTATTTACGTTTGCCTACCAGATGCAGGCCGTTATATTGGGCTTTTACGTTTACCATTTAACCAAAAGTGCTTTTGCTTTAGGTTTGATAGGTTTAAGCGAGGCCATACCCGCCATTGGCTTTGGTTTGTATGGCGGTTACGTGGCCGATAAATCGGAGAAAAAGAAAATGCTGCTATTGATCTTTTTCTTGGTGTTCTTTACCTCAGCCGTAATTTTTTTGGTTACGCTTAAAGATGTTACCGCAGTGTTGCATCAGGATATAGTGGTGCGAATTATTTACGCCATGATATTTTGTAACGGGGTGGCACGGGCATTTTACGGTCCGGCTGCCTTTTCCGTTTTGGCGCACAGTGTGCCCAAGGACTTATATCCCAACTCAAGCACCTGGAACAGTTCGGGTTTTCAGATCGCATCCATCGTTGGTCCGGCAACCGGCGGTTTGGTTTATGGCTTTTATGGGATAACGGTAACGTACATTATTATTCTGGCGTTTTTGCTAACCGCGTTGATCTGTGTATTCCTGCTTAAAAAATATCCGCCTGTTTATGTACCGAAGGAGAGCCTGGGGAAAAGCCTGAAAGAAGGCTTAAGCTTTGTTTTCAATAACAAAATGATGATCAGCGCCATGAGCCTTGACCTGTTTTCTGTTTTCTTTGGCGGGGCAGTGGCGTTGTTGCCGGTGTTTGCTAACGAGATATTAAAAGTAGGGGCAGAGGGGTTAGGTATTATGCGGGCCACTTCATCAACAGGCGCTGTGCTGGTGATGCTGGCCATGGCGCGCATATCTCCAATGGGTAAACCATGGCGCAATTTACTGATTGCGGTTGCAGGCTTTGGCCTCTCAATAGTTGGCTTTGCGCTGTCGCGGAACTTTTATTTGTCGCTGTTTTTCCTCTTTACCGAGGGTGGGTTTGACAGTATCAGTGTTTTAATACGCGGAACCATTATGCAAATGCTCACCCCCGACCATATGCGTGGGCGGGTATCAGCCGTAAATCAAATGTTTATTGGTTCGTCTAACGAGATTGGGGCCTTTGAATCAGGCACCGCAGCCAAGCTCATGGGAACAGTACCTTCAGTTATCTTCGGCGGTAGTATGACGTTGCTGATCGTGACCATCACTTATTTTAAAACCAAGCGATTGGTGCCGTTATCATTAAGCGAGATACACACGCCCAGGCACCACGATCCGCCTTTAGCGTGATTGTCACCAAAAGCAAGCAGTGTCTCACGTAAAATTGTAACACTTTTACTCGTCTGCTGTGATCTTCTCACCTATCTGCTGACGCCACATAGCATAGTAAAGTCCCTTTTGTAGCAACAATTCCGTATGCCCGCCCGATTCAATTATACGGCCTTTTTCCAGCACGTATATCCTGTCGGCATGCATAATGGTTGACAGGCGGTGGGCTATCAATATGGTGATGTGATCTTTCAGTACAGATACATCCTTAATGGTTTCGGTAATTTCTTCTTCAGTCAGCGAGTCCAGCGATGAGGTGGCCTCATCAAACACCAGTAAATCCGGCCTGCGCAGCAAGGCACGTGCAATAGATAAACGCTGCTTCTCACCACCAGATACCTTCACACCGCCTTCACCAATAACGGTATCCAAGCCGTTGGTAGCCCGGGCAAGTAAGCTCTGGCAGGCGGCACGGTGTAAAACGTTCATACACTCCTCATCTGTAGCGCCCGGACGAACAAACTGCAGGTTCTCCCGTATGGTACCCGAGAACAGTTGGGTATCCTGGGTTACAAAGCCAATGCGTTCACGCAGTTGGTCAAGGTCGAGTTCCTTGCTTAAAACACCGTTGTAGAGAATATCACCCTCCAGCGGCTGATACAAACCAACCAGTAACTTAACCAAAGTTGTTTTACCCGAACCTGATGGCCCCACAAAAGCAATGGTTTCGCCGGTATTGGTTTCAAAGCTAATGTGGTTAAGCGCGTTGCGGTTAGCGGTTAAGTGCTTAAAGCTTACGTTGTCAAACGTTAGTTTTTTTACTTTCTCTAACAACACAGGCTTCTCAGGTTTTTTGTCAATAGGCGTATTGATGATACCCTCAAAGTTAGCCAACGATACCTGCGCCTCGCGCCATGATTGTATTACATTACCCAACTCCTGCAATGGGTTGAACAGGAAGAAGGAGTAGAATAAAAACTTCAGGTAATCTCCCGCAGTAAGCTCGTTCTTGAAGATCAATACCAACAAAACCAGCACCATTGCACTCCTTACAAAGTTTACTGTAGTGCCCTGTATAAAGCTCATGCTGCGCACAAACTTTACTTTCTTAAGTTCAAGGTCGAGTATTTTATAGGTGGTTTTGTTGAGGCGCTCAATTTCCTGTTTAGCCAGGCCCAAACTTTTAACCAACTCAATGTTTCTTAATGATTCAGTAGTAGAACCGGCCAGGGAAGTGGTTTCGGCAACAATTTTTTTCTGTATGGCTTTAATGCGCTTGCTTAGGGCCATACTAACCAGCATGATGATAGGGATGGCACAAAAATACACTAACGTTACCTGGTAGTTTACTTTAAGGGAATAAATGATAACAAAGATCATCCCTACCAAACTAACAAACAACACGCTGATAAACGACGTGATGAACTTCTCACTGTCTGTGCGTACCTTTTGTAAGATGCCTAACGTTTCGCCGCTGCGCTGGTCCTCAAAAACCTGGTAAGGTAGCTCAAGCGAATGCTTTAAGCCATCGGCGTACATCTCGGCACCTGTTTTTTGAACAATGATATTGGTAAAGTAGTCTTGAAAGTTTTTTGCAATACGCGATACCATTGCCGCGCCAATAGCCAAACCTATAAGGCCCATTGCACCCCATAAGCGCTCCTCATAAGTAAGTTGAACACCGTTTTTTGGTACAATAATGTATTTGTCCATTATAGTCCCTGTGATCATGGGGTCAATAAGGGAAAAACCAATGTTTAAACCGGCAAGAACAAGTGCCAGTACAACTGTCCATTTATGTTTTTTGAGATAGGATAAGAGTATATTCATAATACGTGTGCAAACATAAAAAAAGGGAATGGCTAAGTAGCTCATTCCCGTTTAATTTGACAATGGGGTTAAATTACACCGTCATTATATCTTTCTCTTTGGCATCAGCCAGTTGGTCAACTTTAACTATGTATGAGTCGGTTAGTTTCTGAACTTCAGCTTCGCCGGTTTTTATCTCATCTTCAGATACACCTTCAGATTTCAATTTCTTAATTTTCTCATTAGCATCTTTACGGATGTTACGCACAGCAACTTTGCCGGTCTCTGCCTCTGCTTTGGCTTTCTTTACCAGATCACGACGGCGCTCTTCAGTAAGCGGCGGTACATTGATGCGGATAATTACACCATCGTTTTGCGGGTTAACGCCCAGATTAGCTTCTTTAATAGCTTTTTCAATTGGGTTTAACAATGATTTTTCCCATGGTTGAATAACAATGGTACGTGCATCAGGCGTGTTAACGCTGCCAACCTGACTTAATGGGGTAGGAGTACCGTAGTATTCTACAACAATGTCGTCCAACATTGACGGACTTGCCTTACCGGCACGTATTTTATTTAATTCGCTATCAGTGTGCGCTATGGCCTTATCCATTGCTGCCTTAGCGTCGCTTATCTGCTTTTTAATGAGTTCGCTCATTGCTTATTTTTTGAAAATTTTGTCAAAAATAGGGATTAGAGACAAGAACTAAGAAATAAGAGTTAAGATTTCCTAACTCGCCTTTGTTCTTGTTTCGTAATTCTTAGATCTTATCTATTTTACCAGCGTTCCAATAGGCTCACCATTAGCTATCTTCATAAAGTTGCCTTCTTTGTTCATATCAAAAACTATAATAGGCAATTTGTTTTCCTGGCAAAGGGTTATGGCGGTCATGTCCATTACGTTAAGCCCCTTGTCATAAACTTCCTGGAATGATATTTCGTCAAAACGGGTAGCGGTTGGATCTTTCTCAGGGTCGGCAGTGTAAATGCCATCAACACGCGTTCCTTTTAACACAACATCTGCTTTTATTTCAATAGCACGTAAAGACGCAGCAGTATCAGTAGTAAAATAAGGGTTACCCGTACCGGCGCCAAATATCACTATCTTGCCTAACTCCAGATGGCGCATAGCACGACGGCGGATATATGGCTCGCAGATCTGCTCCATTTTAATGGCCGATTGCAAACGGGTTTCAACACCTACGGTTTCGAGGGCATTTTGCAGCGCCATACAGTTAATAACGGTGGCCAGCATTCCCATATAATCGGCTTGAGCGCGCTCCATGCCTGATTTTTCAGCACTCAGGCCCCTGAATATATTACCGCCTCCTACTACAACTGCTATTTCTATTCCTTGTTCGTGAACGTTTTTAATGTCTTGAGCGTATTGCAGTACCTGCTTGTTGTCAATACCGTACTGACGGTCGCCCATTAATGATTCTCCGCTTAGTTTTAGTAGGATTCTTTTATATTTCATAAGGATGTTGTGGGTTTACCAAAAATATAGAATAAATATTACTGTTAAAATTTTATGTGGTATTTGTTAACACCATCATAAAAGTAGAGCCGCAATATCGTGCGTCTCAGATGTTGTGAAGTAAAGCGCAGAATGCAGCGTCTCTACATTCAATTTTTTTAGGCAAAAAAAATCCCCCTCGTGTAAACGAGGGGGATAATAGTATTAAGCTCCTAAAGCTACTCGCTTAAAGGCGGTTACCGTTAAACCTTTATCAACACCGCTCAAAAACTGAGCAACATTTTTTGATGAGTCTTTAACAAACTCCTGGTTTAACAAAGTAGAGTCTTTGTAGAATTTATTTAATTTACCGGCAGCAATTTTCTCAACCATTTCTTCTGGTTTGCCTTCTGCACGGATCTGATCTTTAGCAATTTCAAGCTCGCGCTCAATAGTTGAAGCGTCAACACCGTCTTTGTCAATTGCTACAGGGTTCATAGCAGCAATTTGCATAGCTACGTCTTTACCTGCTTCGTCAGCACCGGCTACGTTAGCGCTTAGGCCAACTAATACGCCTAAACGGAAATTACCGTGAATGTAAGCAACAACTTTTTCGCCTTCAACAACTTCGTATTTTGATACGCCAATTTTTTCGCCAATCTTACCTGTTTTTTCAACTGCAGCTTCAGCAATGCTAACGCGTGAGTTCTCAACATCAATTGACAGTTGGTTCAGCTCTTCTAATGATTGTGGGTTTTGCTCAACAGCTTCGTTAGCAATTGCGTTAGCAAAAGCAATAAACTCAGCGTTTTTAGCAACAAAGTCTGTTTCGCAGTTCAGCTCAATAATAACACCGCGTTTACCATCAGCAGAAGAACGTGCAATAACAACACCTTCGTTTGATTCACGGTCCTGACGGCTGGCAGCTACTTTAGCACCTTTTTTTCTTAAATAATCAATGGCTGCTTCAAAGTCGCCGTTAGTTTCGGTCAAAGCTTTTTTGCAATCCATCATACCGGCACCGGTTTGCTGGCGTAATTTATTTACATCAGCGGCAGATATTTGTACTGTAGACATTTTATTATGTGTTTAAACCCCCAAACCCCCTAAAGGGGGCTTGAAAGTGTATGTTTATTAATTTTTATTTACTCCCCCTCCAGGGGACGGGGGCTTATTCTTCAGAACCTTCAGCAGCAGGAGCGTCGTCCTCTACGGCAGCAGCAGCTTCAACCGGAGCTTTGCGGGCTCTTTTGCCTTCAGCTGTTTCAGGAGCGTCAGCTTTCGCTTTAGCCTGAGCAGCTTCTTTCTCTGCTTCGTCATCTTTCTCGCGTTTACGCTCTTCCAGGCCTTCTTCAATAGCTTTGATGATAATGCCGGTGATCAATGAAATTGATTTTGTAGCGTCATCGTTAGCAGGGATAGGGAAGTCAATGTTTGAAGGATCAGAGTTAGTATCAACCATTGCGAAGGTTGGGATATTTAACTTCAATGCTTCAGAAACTGCGATATGTTCTTTTTTAACGTCGATCAGGAATAACGCAGCCGGTAAACGGTTCAGGTCAGCAATACCACCTAATAAAGTTTCCAGTTTAATACGCTCACGCTGAATCATCAGTCTTTCTTTTTTAGAAAGATTGCTGTAAGTACCGTCTTTAGTCAATTTGTCAATGTTTGACATTTTTTTGATTGACTTACGTACGGTAGCAAAGTTAGTTAACATACCACCTAACCAACGTTCGGTAATGAAAGGCATGTTTACGCTTTTTGCGTGTTCGGCAACAATATCCTTAGCTTGCTTTTTTGTAGCTACGAATAATACCTTGCGGCCTGATTTTACAATTTGTTTTATAGCGGCTGCAGCTTCTTCAACTTTAGCCAAAGTTTTATTTAAATCGATAATGTGGATACCGTTGCGCTCCATGAAAATGTACTGAGACATTTTCGGATCCCATTTGCGGGTAAGGTGACCAAAGTGTACACCTGCTTCCAGTAACTCGTCGTATGTTGTTCTTGCCATTGTTTTACTCTCCTTAATAGATTAACGTTTACTGAATTGGAATCTCTTACGTGCTTTGCGGCGACCTGGTTTTTTACGCTCAACCATACGGTTATCACGTGTCATTAAACCTTTAGCGCGCAATGCCGGTTTCTTATCAGCATCAAGTTCAACAATAGCTTTAGCAATAGCTAAACGAACGGCTTCTGCCTGTCCTTTAACACCACCACCTGCAACGTTTACTTTAACATCATACTGACCTGCAACACCTGCAACTTCAGTTGATTGAGTAACTACGTACTGTAATGGTAATGTTGGGAAATACTCTTTGTAATCTTTACCGTTAACGGTAATAGCACCGCTACCTTCGCTAAGGTAGATACGTGCAACGGCTGTTTTTCTTCTGCCAGAAGTGTTTGTTGTTGGCATTTTCTTTTTTCCTTAGTTAATGATTAAATAGCTTTTGGGTTTTGTGCAGCATGAGGATGCTCAGCACCTGCATATACATGCAAATTGCCGAATAATGCTTTGCCCAAACGACTTTTAGGTAACATACCACGTACGGCTTTTTCAATTACGCGTGTTGGATGTTTAGCCATTAACTCCTTAGGAGAAATGAAACGCTGACCGCCCGGATAACCGGTGTATGAAACATATTGCTTGTCGCTAAATTTGTTTCCGGTAAGCTTTACCTTGTCTGCATTGATAACAATAACGTTATCACCGCAGTCTACGTTTGGGGTAAATTCAGGCTTGTTTTTTCCACGAATGATCATTGCGATCTTTGTAGACAAGCGCCCCAAGATCTCGCCCTCAGCGTCAACAACAACCCATTGTTTGTTAACGGTTTTTTTGTTGGCAGAGACAGTTTTGTAACTTAACGTATTCACTTGCTTTAAATTAATTTAATAAAACGTTTATTTAACCCCGCTTTTTCGGGACTGCAAAGATACGCTTAATTGTTTTATTTGCAAGGGGGTAGGGAGGAATAATTTTAATACAGGAGATTACTGAAATAAAAAAGCGTCTAAAGATGTGTTATCAGTTAGACGCCCCGTAAATTTAAATTGTTTTCTATTTTTAAAACAATTGCGCGATGATATCATCTGTGGTCAGCCCTTCAGCCTCAGCATGGTAGCTACGCACAATACGATGACCTAAAATTGGTTTGGCAACTGCCTGTACATCTTCAATATCAGGTGAGTATTTACCGCTGATAACAGCATGGCACTTAGCGCCTAATATTAAATACTGTGAAGCACGCGGGCCAGCACCCCAGTTTAATAAGCGCTGTACGTTCGGTGCCGCAAACTCGCCGCCGGGACGGGTTTTAGCTACCAACTTAACAGCATACTCCAATACATTATCGGCAACCGGGATGTTGCGTACCAGGTTCTGGAAATAGATGATTTGCTCTGCATTGAGATGCTTGGTAACTTCCTGCTTATGCGTACTGGTTGTATTGCGCACCACCTGAACTTCCTCTGCAAACGAAGGGTAGTTAAGCGATACCTTAAACATAAAACGGTCTAACTGAGCCTCCGGTAGGGGGTAGGTGCCTTCCTGTTCAATTGGGTTTTGGGTAGCCAACACAAAGAAAGGCTGCGCCAGTTTATGCGTAACACCTGCTGCTGTTACTGCTTTTTCCTGCATGGCTTCTAACAAAGCAGCCTGCGTTTTAGGCGGTGTACGGTTGATCTCGTCAGCCAGAATAATGTTTGAAAAAACCGGCCCCGGGATGAATTTGAAGTTACGGTCCTCACCCAATATCTCCGCACCGATGATGTCTGATGGCATCAGATCCGGCGTAAACTGTATCCGGTTAAACTCCAGGTCAAGTACCTGCGATACGGTTTGTACCAGCAGCGTTTTAGCCAAACCCGGTACACCAACCAACAAGCAGTGTCCATTACTAAAAACAGAGATAAGGATGAACTTAACCACCTCATCCTGTCCAACTATCACCTTACCAATTTCTGTTCGTATTTGCTGGTACGCTTGTTTTAGGGCATCGGCGGCCTCTACGTCAGATCGGTGTTGCATAGTTGAAGGTTTTAGTTTTATTTGATGGATGCGGTTACAGTTGACCAGCCTTGCAGTTCAGGACATTGCTGGTAATCTTTATCTATTTTAATATAGTTTTCTTTTCTTTTTTTCTCGAACCACTCGCTCATGGCACGGTTCATTTTATTAGCAGTAGTAAGTGACTTTAGCTTAGGAAAGTCCTGCTCCAAATTAGCTTTATGCGCATCCGTAACAGATTTCAGATAATACAAACGGTAAGTTACTTTGCCCGACTGCTGGTCTTTGTATACTTGCGGTTTAGATACCTGTCCAACTTTCATGGTGTCAATAACAACAGCTATCTGCGGATCAAGAACATTGGTAGGAATAAAAGTTGTACGTGTGTCAACGTTAGCTGGATTTAATAACATACCGCCATTGAATTTACTTTCCTTGTCGTCAGAAAATACGCTTGCCGCGCTTGAAAAGAAGTCGCCTTTGCCTTTATTTTCTTGAAGTATGTTGTAGATCGAATCTGCCTTTGCTTCAGCGCGTTTAACGCTTTCGTCGGTAATTTTTGGGGTGATTAAAATATGGCGTGTGTGTACGTTTTCACCACGGCGTTCAATCACCTGTAAAAAGTGAAATCCAAAGTCGCTTTCAAAAACCGGAGATATCTCGCCTGTTTTTAATTTAAATGCCCATGCGGTAAATTCCTTTACATAGCTCTGTCTGTCACCAAAGCCAAGGTCACCACCCTCACGCGCCGAACCCGGATCCATGGAATAAAATCTTGCTAAAACGCCAAAGTCTTCGCCTTTTTTAACCCTGTCAAGTAAGTCCTGCGCTTTTTTACGTGCATCCTCTTTTTCTTCCTTGGTTAACTTAGGTTCAAAAACTATCTGTCCAACTTCTACCTCTTTGTTAAAAGTTGGTAGGCTGTCTTTAGGTATGGCGTCAAAAAATTTCTTAACGTCTTGCGGAGTAGTGTTTAGCTTCTCGGTAATCTTAGCGCGCATACGCTCGGCCAGCATGGCTTCTCTAATGTCGCCACGCATCTCGTCTTTATACTGAACTAATGATTTGTTCAGGAATTTTTCCAGGTTTGCTTCACCGCCGGCCTGCTGAATGCTGCGGCGCATACGGCGATCTATCTCAGAATCAACCTCATCTGATTTTACTTCAATACTATCTATTACCGCTTGATGGTTAAGTAGCTTTTGCGAAATGATCTGTTGTAAAATATTGCATTTTACCGCCTGGTTTGGCGGATTACCCTGTGACAGGTATAGCGAATACTGAAGGTCAAGGTCTGACTTCAATATAATATTGCTTCCCACAACGGCCACTATTTTATCCAACACCTGCTTTTGCGCGTTGGCGGCTGCGGTAAACAAAACCAAACTTATTACTACTAATGCAAACTTTCTCATGTAAAATTATTATGTACTTACTCAACAAACGCCAAATTAAGGCAATTCTTATCCATTATAAATCACCCCATAAGGGAGCGCAAAGATAACGCAGATTTACAATTGTGCGAATATGCCGATAAACCTTCAAACAGTTTAACTATTTTTGGTTAAAATTTGTTAAACGTGAGAGTAGAACATCCGGCTGCGTTTCGGTTCATAATAAACGAAGATATCTATTTGCTGCCCGATGATAAAGAGCAGCAAAGTAAAAAAGTTGTTAAGGTTGCTGAACCTGCGCCGATTAGCTTCAATTACCTCGGCAATAACCAAAAGAAATTTTTGATACTCACCCATTACCCTGATATGGAAGCTATAGATGTTACACATTTAACCGCATTGGAGGCTATATTGGAGCGTAAAGGCTATCAACAGGATGATGTTGCCATACTCAATATTGCACGTAATGCTGCGGGAATGGAAGAGATCATTTCTTATTTTAGTCCCGAGCGATTGCTGATATTAGGACCTAAGGCCATTCCCGCCGGTATGGCGGAACCGCAGTTGAACACACTTATTACAACTACACCCTATCGAACGCTGTATAGCTTCTGCTTTTACGATATGATGGATAATAAAGCCAATAAGCTCACCTTTTGGGAACAAATGAAAAACTTATAGCCATGCAGCAATTAGTATTTGCTACCAACAATGCTCACAAACTTACCGAAGTGCAGGCTGCTGTTGCCGGTAAAATAAAGCTATTGAGCCTGAACGACATTAATTGTAATGACGATATACCCGAAACCGGCACTACCTTTATAGCCAATGCATCTATAAAGAGCCGTTATATATATAACAAATTTGCTTTGAACTGCTTCGGCGATGACAGCGGACTGGAGATTGAGGCTCTGAACGGCGAACCCGGTGTCTACTCTGCACGCTACGCCGGTAAGCACGGCAATCACGCTGCAAACAATGCCAGGGTACTGCAAAATTTGCAGGGAGTTGCCAACCGCAAAGCCTGGTTTATAACCGTTATTTCATTAATATGGAACGGTGAGGAACACTTTTTTGAAGGCACTGTTGAAGGCACCATTCGTGAGGAACTTTCGGGGAGTGAAGGGTTTGGGTACGACCCTATTTTTCAGCCGGACGGTTATGATATTACCTTTGCCGAAATGACGCTGGAACAAAAGAATGTCATAAGTCACCGGGGGAGGGCGGTGGCTAAACTCGTTGATTTCCTGATGGCTAACGCGTAGGGCGGTTTACGTGCCGGTTCATCGTCTCACTGAATATATGAGACGATGTGAAACGATATTTTTATCAATATATTGATTATTAATGCTTTGCGTGTTTTGAGTGAAACGAAAATGAAACGGGTGAACCGATTTTTTTGCAAAAATCAATTATTTTTTCTTTCCGCTATTGATCGCAAAACGCTGTAAACTGCTATCAATACAACAAAGCCTAATGCCAGGTAACTTAAGCCGTTGGCAAAATTCAATGTCCAGCCTAATCCATCCTGTCGTGTAATAAAAACGTGCTCGTCCAAGGGGTTGTAATAAATGAAACCTGCTATGTAGTGGTTTTCGGCAGGGCTTAAATATCCGGTGTTGTACAACGCTTTTATTGAGCAGGCTACTGTTGCAATAATGGCAATTGCTATAATGTACCACCTAAGTTTTTTTAGCCCCAAAGGTTTTGTTGGCGTGCTTATTTCGTTATTATTTTTCATGGCGCGAAAAAAGAAATTTTATCAGCACGGCGCATTTTTTGAACTTTACCTTATAGCAGCTATCTTAAGTACCCGCTCTTCAGGCTTATCTGGCAGCCCGTTCTGCTTTAAAATAACCCTGCGCAGCCGCTCCTGATGCTCATCGCCCCAAAGACCGATAGATTGGATCAAAGGGATCAATGTTTTTCCAAAATCAGTAAGATTGTATTCAACCTTTGGTGGCATAACCGGATAGATAGTCCTGCTGATCAGTTCATGATCTTCCAACTCCTTTAGCTGAACATTAAGCACGCGCCTGGTGGCATCAGGTATCTTGCGTTGTAATTCGCTCGGCCGCAAGTGGCCTTGATGAATGAACCACAGAATGCGGATCTTCCATTTGCCATACCTACCAGGTCAAGTCCGCAATTAAGAGATGGGGCAATCTTTTTTACATACATCAATACAAATATACAGTGAATTGATCTGGTGAGCAATACGGATAAATTTGTCCCTATTTGAATCGTAAGTCCGTAATTGTATGGATGCGGAGTACTGCGGAGATTTGCACAAAACAAAAAGATATGACACAGCAAATCAATTACAGTAACGAGTTAAATGGTAAAATAGCCTTAGTAACAGGTGGTACCAAAGGCGCAGGCCAAGCTATTGCAGAACGCCTGTTGGCGGCTGGTGCAACCGTTATAATTACGGCAAGAAACGCACCCGAAAACGAAAACAGCGGAATGCATTTTATTGCTGCCGATCTGAGCAAGGCAGAAGATACCCAAAAAGCGATCAGCGAGGTGCTGTCAACTTATGACAGGCTTGATATTTTGGTCAACAATTTGGGCGCTTCATCAACACCGGCCGGTGGTTTTGCAGCATTAAACGATCAAGACTGGATCTCGACCCTGCAAGCTAATTTACTGGCCCCTGTAAGACTTGACAGAGGTTTTTTACCTCAAATGATCGATCGAAAAAGTGGCGTTATCATTCACATTGCTTCCATCCAGGGCAAATTGCCGCTATATGATTCTACGTTGCCGTACGCAGCTTCAAAGGCAGCATTGATCAATTACAGTAAAAGTTTATCTAATGAAGTTACGCCTAAAGGTGTGCGCGTACTCACTGTTTCGCCGGGATGGATAAATACATCCGCATCAATAGCCTGGCTGGGCGAGATAGCAAGAAATGCGAATAGCACTGTAGAAGAAGCGCAGCAAAGCGTGATGGATGCATTGGGCGGAATACCCTATGGCAGGCCAGCCGAGCCGGAAGAAGTAGCCGAACTGGTTGGCTTTTTGGTATCACCAAGAGCCAATTACTTAACGGGAACAAATTTCGTTATTGACGGAGGAACAGTGCCAACAGTTTAAAAATCAAACAAGCAAATATTATGGAATTACCACAATTAGTTGCGCGTTTTTTAGAGACGCAGAATACTTACAACAGCGAGGCATACACAGCCTGCTTCACCGGGAACGCCATCGTTCATGACGAAGGCAAGACCCATACCGGCAGAGAAGAGATCCGCCAATGGATAGAAGATGCCAATGAAAAATATAAATCTGTAATGAAGCCGCTTGCGTATGAAGAGTCCGGCTCAAAGGGAGTATTAACAGCAGAGGTATCGGGTACATTTCCGGGCAGCCCGATAGTGCTGAAGTTTCATATGGGATTAAAGGATGGCCTTATCGACTCGTTAAGGGTGACAGGATAAGCTTTTTCATAATGTTGTTTTCTCAAAATTTGCAATTCAAGCCCAATCTGCACTTTTGTTGGCCGGTTGTTGCTACATTCAACTTCTGTATTTTTAGCTTAAGTTATTTGCCGCAAGTTTGATGAAAATTAAACAAATAGAAAATGAAAAAACTACTAAACCTTATCACATTTTTATTATTGACATGCGCAGGCTTCGCTCAGGAAAAACGACCATTGAAAGATCCGGACGGCAATTTAAATAACTACAAAGTAAGCTCCTTAAGCTCTAAGATACCTGTTTTTCTAAAACCCGATGAACAAACCAGATCAATAAGTCCGTTTAATTATATCCCCAATGATCCGCTGGGAAACGCAGTTATTCTGGAAGGAGCCAAAACAGCTACGGTTACTGCCTTAATTCATGAAGACAGTTTAACATATTACCGTTACGCTATACTGGAAGACGACAGCATTGCAATTGTTTCAAACCGCCCTTTAACAAAAATTGATTTTGTTTGGAACGAGAGAAGTGCCCATCCGGGTTACTTTACCATGAATTTAGGCATTGGCAATATCTCAAATAAAAAAATAACCCTCAAAATATACAGTTTGCTAAACGAGGCTATGGTAACTACGGTTATTATTTACAATAAGCCCTTAAAGCCTGCGCAATTAAGCGGTATAAGTCTGGTTACACTTAATCAGGATAAAAAAGTAACTTATAATGGTTTGGTATACAATAAGTTTAAGAGTAGTTTAATTAAAAATGGAGCGGAGGTAACAGAGAGCGATCAAAATACAGGACTTGCAATAGCTAAGAAAAAAACAGATCTGGATTTTATATATCATCTTTACGTGGTTCATAGTGACGAAACCGGACAGCGCATAATGTTACAGACCAATAACTGGGCATACAACAACGATTATGAAGGAACTCCTGGATATTATATAGACTACAATTATTTTAAACAGCCAGGAAATTACGAGGTAGTGATAGCGCCGGGTAAATTGTCGGCCGCTCAATTGAAGGATAGTAAGCTTGCTGCCGGTAGGTTTTCATTTAAAGTTTTACCTGCACCCAAAACCTATTCGGGCAGAGAAGTGGCGATGTTTGTATTTGCAGTAATAACAGTAAGTATTTTAATAATAATAGCAAGTATTTTATTTATACGCAGAAAAAACCAAGCGCGTTTGCAAGTGGCAGCTTTGCAAACCGAAGTGGCAAAAAGCGAATTGAATATGGTGCGTTCAAACTTAAATCCGCATTTTGTTTTTAATGCTTTAAGCGGTATTCAAACGCTTATTAATAAAAACGATGTTGAACGTGCCAATAACTACCTTAGTAAGTTTGCCGGCCTTTCCAGGCATATGTTAAATGATAATGCTTTGATAAGTATAAGGGAGGAGATGAACTTGTTAAATGATTATCTGGCCATGGAGCAGTTGCGGTTTCCGTTTCAATATAGTATTGATGCCGACGATGACGTGAACGATAATATTGAGATACCCGTAATGCTGATACAGCCTTTTGTTGAAAATGCCGTAAAACATGGAGTGATGCCAATAGGTAGCAAAGGCGATATTAAAATATATTTTAGCAGGCATGGAAAAGACCTAAAGATAATAGTTACCGATAACGGAAAGGGATTTGATGTAAATAGCAATTACGACGGCTTAGGTTTGAAACTGAGCCGGAAAAGGATAGATCTGTTGAATAAAACTTATACAGAATGCCCTATTAAGCTCAACATAAGTTCTACAGGAAATCAAACATCGGTTGTAATACTTTTAACGCAATGGTTGTAACGCTATGAAAGCTTTGATTATTGATGACGAAGTGCATAATATTGACAATCTGCAAATATTGTTATCCCAATATTGTCCGGATGTGGAAATTGCAGGCACGGCAACAGCTATTGAAAAGGCTGTTGCCCTTGTTGATGCCTGTACACCCGATATAGTTTTTTTAGATATACAGTTGGGCGGGTCAACAGGCTTTGACTTTTTGAAGTTGCTGCCAAAAAAAGAGTTTGAGGTGATCTTTATTACCGCGTATGATAAATACGGACTTGATGCCATAAAATTTGCGGCTATTGATTATTTGCTGAAACCGGTTGCAATTGCTGATCTGATAATTGCGGTTAATAAGGCAAGAGAGAAGCTTAAGCTTAAAGAGAAAAGCAAGCAGCTTGATTTTTTGCTGAGCCATGTACGTAATTCGGGGCAGGAACTGCCACGCATAGCACTCCCGCAACTGCACGAGATACGTTATGTGCTGGTGAATGAGATTGTTAGGTGCGAAGCTGACAACTCGTACACTTTTTTTTATCTTACTAACCGTGAACGCATATTAGTTTCAAGGTCAATAAAAGAATATACCGATCTGTTAAGGTCTTCTGGCTTTATCCGTACGCATCAGAGCCACCTCATCAATTCTATACACATTAAAAGCTGGGTGAAGGAGGATGGCGGTTTACTGGTTTTAACTAATGGCGATAAAATTCCGGTTTCGAAACCTAACCGAGATGCGGTTAAATCTAGTTTGAACAGATCTTTAAGGTAGTTCAATAACTTGTTGATGATAACACCAGTCGGGGCGAGACATATTATCAATTAGCTGATTAACCTCAAATAGTAGTTGTGATTATATGAGAACAAATCAGGGAAATCGCTTTAAAAATACGGTCGCTTTAAATTTGGCTGAAGCCGTTATTTACTGGTATATATACCGTTGGCTAAAGCCAAACGGCAATGAATGTTGCCTTTTTTTGTTCATTGCACTTGATGGGACGGTTTATTGTTGAAACTGCGAAGGCTTTAGCCAAACTTTAGAGCATGCTTTAAAAGCGACTTCCCTGTCTTAGCAATTACATGCGGCGTAAGTTAGTTACTTATTATCACCTCATAAGTAACCGGCTTAGGCGGAACAGCCTTTTTGGTTGCTGAATCAGCAGCCGCGGTTTGCGGTGATGTCCCCGTAACTTTTTTGCCATCATCTTTTTTGCCACCTGTTGCGCCTGTTGTTCCGGGCTTTTTGCCTGCGGGTGGTTTGACCGAGGTGGCAGCTTTACTTGGCTTATTAGCAACACCTGTTATAGCTTCTTTAGATGCCGGGCGCTCCTTGGGTTTCCATATAAAGCCTTTCAGTATCTTATCGTCGTCTTTTAACTTAACAGGCGGGTTTACCTTGTTTTCAGTATTGCCATAAGTGTTTCCCCGGCTTAGTTTTCCATTTTTAAAATTGGCTTTAACCAGGTTGCCTATGGTGTGTACCATTTCGGTAACCCGGTTTTTAACGGTATCGCGGTTATAATAAATGGTCTCCGCATTGCCGTCAATGGTCAGGGTATTTAAGCGGTTGTCTTTAAAAGTGCCATGTATTTTACGTCCTGCCGCCTGATTAAAGTGTAACGAATCGTTCTTTTCAATATTTACAATAAAGCCATTGGGGAACATATCTACATTGTCCAGCTTGCGGTTCTTCATTTGCAGCGCAATGGTGTCGCCGGTTAGCTGTGACCCCTGTGTCCAGATGATTGGATTAACATACATGCGAATGGTCGAGTCGCTGCTACTATAAAATAGTGAGTCGGCCTTGGCCTGCAGATCTGATTTGAATATTTTGGCAGCATGATAACCTACAATGATCCTGATCCTTGAGGTATCCGTCAGTTTATTAGGGTTTAAAGCCAATGTATCTTTAGCCGGAACGGACTTCTTTGCAACAACTTTAGCTGTACTATCCCCCTTAGGTGGTGCCGGCTTAGCAACAACCTTGGGCGCAGGCTTCGGCTTAGGCGAAAAGAAATCGCGCTTAATAAAACTGGTATCAATTGATACGCTTGGTACCTTTACCGTTAGCACCTTTGGTAAATTGGCCTTTGTGTACACGATCGACGGCACTTTTTTTGCCGCCGTGTCGGGGTGTTCCAACAGGTAGCGCGCCAACTTCATCGCTTTCAGCTCCTTAAAGGTAATAACACGTGTGTCAATGGTATCGGCCCCCATATACATGGAGTCAACACCAGCTGTACGTTTAGCTATCGAGTCCTTTGATAGGGTTTTTATGCTGTCGCGTTTGGGTGCAGCAATAACTTTTTCAATGGCTTGTTTCCTTGCCTCGGTTATTTGGTTGTTAATAGCTGTGTTTATTCTGGCCGACTGGTTCTGTACCTGCTGAGGAGTAGTCACAGGTGATTTAATAGCTTTTTGCGCGGCTTTCATTACCGAGTCTGTCACGGCTTTTAATGTTGCCTGTGCTGGTAAAGCGGTTTGTGCAGGTAATGCATTTGCGGGCAGGCTTTGCCTTATTACAGCAGCAGCATTTGTCGCTTTATTTATGGCCGGGGCATTTTTAGCCAAAATTAAAGCTGTAGAATCTTTTTTGATAACGGAATCCTTTTTTGCCGATGAATTGTTTTTGCTGCTGTCTTGCGTTACGAATATCACATAGGGGTTTTGCGTAATAATGGCCCGCTCGGCAGCTTTGTAGTATTCACCTAAGTGGCCTTTAACTACTATATGCTGTTCTTTGTCATCAAACACCACATTTTTAACCGCGCGGCCGTATCCTTTCAGTCTGTCATAAAATAAGCTATCACCTTTTAATGATTTTGTGCCTTGCGTATAAAGGTTCTTTTTGCCAAAGAAAGCCTGTTCCGGTATAGTTTCATAGCGGCCATCTTCGGTGTAAAGCACATCTTTGTCTTTTGTGCCGGTTATAGTGGTTGGCCCATAAAACCATGATATCCTGGTTCCGGAATTGTATCTTAACGTGTCGGTTTTTATAATAGCATCCGGCGTAGTAAGCACCACATTGTACCTAAAGTAAGCATCGCGACTGCCAGCAAAGTAATAACCATTTTGACTCACCAACGTATTTTCTTTGTTGAACAGCTTGCCTCCGCCGGTATAAGTACCATATTTTGTAGCAGTGTTGTAAGTAAAATAATCGGTAAGCAAGGTGGCGTCTTTATCAACCATTTTAACGTTTCCGGTAAGGGTTGCTATCTTGGTGTTGCCGTCGTAATGCAGCTTGTCTGAGTAAATATGCAGCGTGTCGCCCTGGTTAATAATAACATGACCAAAGGCATCAACCAGGTTGTCGTCAAAGTAGGCCAGCGAGCTATCAGCGGTAAGGGTAGAAAAATCTTGTTTAAATACGCCCTCCTTGAACTTATACACAACTTTACCCGAAGGCAGCTTGGCACGGCTTGATACTTTTGACGATATCAACTCTATGCGTGATCTGCCCGGTTTTTGCGCAATTGCAGCGCCGGTAATAAACAGTAAAAGGAACCCTAAAATATATTTACTCACTACGGCAAAATTAGTTTTTTGCAGGGGCTTATTAAATTAATAATTTTGATGAATGCTGCCGCTTAAACGTTTTATCGCTTTTATAGAACAAAATTGCCTTTTTAAAAGCGATAGCCGTTTGCTGATTGCTTTAAGCGGAGGCATTGATTCGGTTGCGCTGGTTCATCTTTTAAAAGCAGCAGGCTACAATTTTGCCATAGCACACTGTAATTTTCAGCTACGTGCAGAAGCCAATACTGATGAAGACTTTTGCCGCCAAATTGCACTCAATAATCAGACAGATTTTCATACCATAAGGTTTAATACCCAGCATTACGCTGCCACAAACAAAGTATCTATACAAATGGCTGCCCGCGAGTTGCGTTATCAATGGTTTGAACAACTGCGTCAGCAGCACCACTATGATGCTATTGTGTTAGCGCATCACCAAAACGATACAGTTGAAACAATATTGTTGAACCTTGTGCGGGGTACAGGTATTGCCGGTATGCACGGTATTCTACCCCAAAATGGCTACCTGGTAAGGCCTATGCTTTGTTTTACACGTAACGAAATAGAGCAGATAGTTATAGAAAATGATTTGGCTTATGTTGAAGATAGCTCCAACGCATCTGTTAAATATGCGCGTAATAAAATACGCCATTTGGTGGTGCCGCAGCTTAAGGAGCTCAACCCATCGTTAGAACAAACTTTTGAAAACAACCTGAAGCATTTCAAAGAGCTGGAGCAATTACTGGAGTTGAGAGTAGAAGAGGCACGGAAGCAAATTCTTACCTACCACAATGAGGAAATACATCTATCGGTTGAAGCGGTAAAAAAATTGGTTCCGCAGCGCTTGTTGCTCTTTAAGCTCCTACAGCCTTACGGTTTTAGCGAACAGGTTATTGATGATGTGATTACCAGCCTTTACAAACATGCAGGTAGGCAATTTGAAGCAACGTTGACTGGAAATATGTTGCTGCTTGACAGAGGTAAACTAATACTCACGCAGGCTCCCCGGATAGTTCCTGATTTATTGATATCCGCAGGCGATGAGGTTGCAATGGCTGAAACCTTTAAGCTAACCATCACCAGAAAAAGCGAGCCCATTATTATTACAGACAATGTAATGATGGTTGCCGTTGACACCGACAAATTACAGTACCCCTTGCAGGTTCGCCACTGGCAGCAAAGCGATCAATTTTTTCCGTTGGGCATGAGGGGGCGCAAAAAAATGAGCGATTTTTTTATCAGTCTGAAGGTTCCGCTGCATAAAAAAAATGCTGTGCCCTTGCTGGTAAATGGTAACGGCGATATTATCTGGGTAGGAGGGTACAGGTTAGACGATAGATATAAAGTAACCCGCAACACTAAAAAAGTAACTATATTAGAGTTGGTGCCTGTTGCCCAATAATAACTATACTTTGATATATTTGAACAATAATGGGCGAGAAAGCGGTATTTACAGAAAAGCAATATTTAGGGCGGGAGTTTATTCCTATAACCATACGGTTGGTATTGGCCATGTTTTGCTTTGCCGCTTATGTTTTTACTGATGAGCGCGAAAATACCGGCAACTTACTGGCAGTGGTAGGTTTTGCTATTATTATCATTTCTATTATAATGGGCTTTTTGCTGCACTTTCGCACGCGCGTTCAAAACAAAAGTGTACTGATAGATGGCCTGTGGACAACCCGTTTGGTAAAAATTGATTTGAATAGCATTGTAAAAGTTGAAAAAGCAGCATATAGCCGGTATCTGTTTAATAACCCTGTTTATAACCTCCATTCAAAAGGGGTGATCAGATTTTATGCTGCCGGTAATGATGCCATTTATCTTACCGACCGTGATGGGCTGGTTTATATTGTGGGTTCACAGCATCCTAATGAACTTTTGCGCGCCATCCAGGCAGAAATGAAGTAATATGTTTCTAAGCCATTGTTTTCAATAGCATATTAATTTACCGTTATGCTGCACAAAACCCGGGGCATTGTAATAAAAACTACTGATTACGCCGAAAGCAGCGTTATTGTGCAAGTGTTTACCGAAAAGTTCGGTCTGCAATCATACATCATTAACGGAGTTAAAAAGCCCAAGGCAAAGATCAGCCGGAATATGTTGCAGCCGCTGCATTTGTTAGATATGGTGGTGTATCACAAAAATACAGGTGGTATACAGCGTATCTCTGAGTTGAAAAACGCGCCTTTACTGCAAACCATCCCTTATGATATTGTTAAGAGCAGTATTGTGCTGTTTTTAAATGAAGTGGTCTACAAAACAGTAAAACAGCAAACTGCCGACGAAAATCTGTTTGATTTTTTGTTCAGTTCGGTAGAATTTCTGGATCATCAAACTGAGGGGCTTGCCAATTTTCACCTGCTGTTTTTATTGAACCTCACCCGTTATCTGGGCTTTTATCCCGACAGATACCTCTCAGGTGAGGCTGATTATTTTGACCTTAAGAATGGTACCTTTCAACGCTACAAGCCGGATGGCCTGCAGTATTTATCACCGCCTTACACGCAGCTTTTCAGTGCTTTATTGCAAAGCGGCTTTAGCAGTGCGGTGGCCCTCAAAATTAGCAATGAAGACCGCCGCCACCTGATATCAAAACTGTTAGATTATTACGCCTTACATACCGAAAACTTCGGCAACGTACGTTCGCACGAAGTATTGGAAGAGGTGCTTTCTTAGCTGTGGCCTAAAACCTGTTTTTTAATATAATTAATGCACGAATCAGGAATAGGCGAACCTTCTACCTGAACCAGTGAACCATCGGCGTTTATTTTTAAGTCGGCCTTTAGGTTCTCATCAATAATTACATGTAATATATTTTGTTCTTTCTCTACCTGGCAGGATACTTCCCGCTCTGCATAGCTAATGGTGAATTTATATTTACCATCTCTTTCGGCAGGTATGGTGTCTGGAGTGGTTGTCATAGTTATAATTTTTAATGGTTTGTAATTATATAACACCACAAGCCCAGGTATGTTTACGCGTAAAATACTTAAAAACAAAAAGAGAAAGCTGTTGGGCCCTCTCTTCTGTATTAACTGATCTGTAAAATGCTACACGAACGTTACGCTATGGTTCTATATAACAATTAAACAAATATAGTATTAAGTAAACAGCTGCTTAGTATTACCGCTGCAATACTTTTGCACATTTATGCAAAGTGTTAACATTGTGTGCAATTATTTTCAAGCTTAGTTAAGCAGTGTCTTTTTTTGTCTGGCTGCTGCTTCTACCGCTTCAGAGTATCGAAGTTCGGGTTTTACGGTAACTGCTTTTTGGTTATTAAGTAAAAGCAAGCGCTTATCAATCTCGGCAACATCAGCCTTTAAGCCGCTGTTAGCAGCAAGGGCGCGTGCTTGCTGAAGATCGGTTTTTGCTAAAGCTACTTCTCCCAGATCTGTTTTTATACCGGCCAGTACCAGCAGGTTACCCAGCAAAAGTTTTGTATCATGTGTTAGTGCATTGCTTTGCAGCAGGTACCATTTAGCTTCTGAATACCTGTTATGTAGTAAATAAAGCTTGGCCAGATCGCTAAAATTATATCCGGCCTCCTGGTATACTCTGAAACGCATGTTGTGCTTAGCCTGCTTCATTACGGCCTGCTCAACTTTGTCAAAATCAAAAACTACAGGCAGTTTAAAGTTGAGTAATGGGAGCGATTTTACATTGGTGTGTGCCAAATTAAAAGCCGGTGCCACAAAAGCTGGCACTTGCGCAATGGCAGGGTAACGTACCTTTTTTTTCCAGAACTGGGCTGATGTGTTAAGGCTTATTGCGCAACACGCAATGAGTAAATAAAATCTCATTAAAATAATTTATGTAGCTTTTAAATCAAATTGCTTATAACGCAAATATACTACTTAATGTTATACAAAGGTTGTTGTAAAACAATGGTTTATATATAAGAGCCGGCGCAAATATTAACCAGCTTTTGGAAAGTTAAGGTAAAATGAGGTTCCTTCGCCTGTTTTTGTTTCAAACCAAACTTTGCCGCCCGCGTTTTCAATCGAATTTTTTACAAAGGCGAGGCCTAAACCCGTACCCGAACTTTTGGTGGTGAAGTTAGGTTCAAATATTTTTTCGCGCATATTTTCGGGTATACCGTTACCATTATCTTTTATGGTGAAGAGTATATTTTTTTCGCTGGTTTCATAGCTTATGTCAATAACGCCGGCTCTTTCCGGAGGGGTTGCTTCAATAGCATTTTTCAGCAGGTTATTGAAACAACGCAGCAACTGGTCGCGGTCGGCATTAATAATAAATGGCCGTTCGGATGCATTGTATTTTATGGTGAAGTTATCCATTTGTTTAAAAATGATAACCGCCTGGTTGATCACGTCAAAAACATTGAACTTATCCAAACGCGTATCAGGCATTTTGGCAAAGGCCGAAAACTCAGATGCAATGGAGGATAAACTCTCAATCTGCTCAACGAATGATTTACTGAAACGCTCAAACTTCTGGTCAAAGCGCGGATCTTTCTCCCGCCATGATTTTTCAAGCAACTGTAAGCCTAATTTAAGTGGCGTTAACGGATTTTTGATCTCGTGCGCAACCTGCTTTGCCATTTCCCGCCACGCGCTCTCTCGCTCAGATTGTGCCAGTTTTAATGCGCTTTGCTCAAGCGCGGCTATCATTTTGTTGTATTCAGTTATTAATGCGCCAATCTCATCATCCCGGTGCCATTGAATAGGCTCAATTTTCTGGCCGTAAATGGTTTTACTTAAACTCTGCTGAATAAAGTTCAGCGGATATGTTATCTGCCTTGCAATAATAACTGCGAACAAGCCTATCGCTATAAAAATTAACGCGTAAATATTGATCATTACGTTGAGTAATGTACCTATGCGTTCACGATAGTCGGCTTCATTTGAAAAATAGGGTAACTGTAAATAAGCTATCGTTTCGTTCTTGTTGGTATTTCTTATGGAAGCATAAACCGCTTTATATCGCAGCTCACCTATCCTTTCCTCATTAATATATTCAGAGCGTTGCAACTTACTAAGGTGTATAAATGAGCGCGCATCCATTTTACCAGCAACCAAGCCGGCTTCGTAAATTCGGGGTTGCGTGGTTACCTTAACATTTCCTTTCGCGTCAAAAATGGTAAGGTCGGCAGCGTACGATTCTGCCAGCTCATCAAGCGCTATTTGTGCTGTCTCGTTGTTATCGCTAATGTATTCGCCGCGGGCGTTCTCTATGGTATTGGCAATACGCACAATTTTATCCCTGATAGTTTTTTCCTGCTGGCTTTGATACTGTGTGCTGATAGAAGCGTAGGTAACCGCGCCAACCAATATCAATGTTACAACAACGGCCGATACCATTGAAACCTGGATGCGGGTTTTATAAAGTACCTTATCAAAATTGAGGCGCACCCCCCATTTTATGCGGTTATTGGTAATGGTTAATATTTTGATACGTGTCCATGCCCATACAAATGCCATTACCAATGCTCCAAACACCAATAAAATGATGAAAAAGAAAGTAAGCGAGGTTATAATATTGAATATAGGGCGTTCAATTTTGCTGGCTACAATCAGGCTTCTGTCGTTAGGCTTAAATATTAGATGGCTGTAACTTTCAACCGGATCATACCATATATTATTAAACACATTTGATTGTTTAAAGATAGCATCCCCGGTAATGCCGTTAAAGCCCGCTTCAGAAGTAGGATCGTTGATGAGATTATATACATAATTTCCGGCCTGCGAGGTTAACTTATTATCTGAATAAAAAGCGTATGAGTAGTCTTTAAAATTATTTTCAGTGGTTATTGGCCCGTCAGCTAACAAAGCAGGGAAGTAATCTGTATTATGCAAGGTATTTGAACCGAGTTCCACAACAATTTTGCCCACTGTTTCGCCATCTTTTTTAACTGGCAGAATGGCAAAATAACTGAGCAACCCAAAGGTGGTTTGCCTGTAAAAGAAATCAGAAACCTTAAATGATCCGTATTCAACCATCAGCGCAAAAATATTAAACGAGTAATTTTCATTACCGCTTAATGGCTTATCAAGATGGTCAAACGTGTGTATCTTCAGATCAAATTTTGACAGGTATCCATCAAAATAACGCTTTTGTAAATAATTTTTGATGTGCTCATCCCCGGGTTTATCAGTCGTAAAGTAGTCGGTTATGATCCTGTCTGTAATAATTTTATTTTCAATTTTTTTAAAATAGCTATCGGCTATAGCATCATCTGGCGTTCTTAAATTTTTAATAAGCAGTTGCCTGGTTGCCCGTTCTTTTACCTTTTGAAATGAGGTTAGAGAAATTGCCGAAATGAATGAGCATATAAATACAAGTGCAGCCAGTGAGCGGTAACTCAATACGCCATGCTCGCAGAAATATGCATAACCACGCACAATAACTATAGCTGCCCAAAGCACATAAAATACACTTACTTGCCTGTACTCTATGTACCAGCCGAGTGTGCACAAGGCAATGCCAGCTATAAATAAAATAAGCTGTTGCTTTGTAGGTATAGGCAACTGCACACAAACAACTAAAAGAACTTCAACCAACAGGCAGAATGTTAAAAAGCTGAAGCACAACATGAGCAGGCCATAACCACTATAAACGGATAGGTTAAGTACGTTGCTTACATCAAAACTTATGTTTGATTGAATAACCAGATCAGCAAAGAGGTTGTACAATACCGTTGAAATGATTACCAGAACAGCAAAGCAACTTACAAAAATAGCGTATGATGAAAATGCGCCAGGGATAAACTGAAGCAGTTTTTGCCTTATATGATACAGGAATATGACGAACCAGCACAGCGCCAGTATGTTTATACAAAGGTCGCCTAAAGAGGGTACAATAATGCCATCGGTAAAAAGCTTAATATCAAACAGCTTTAAATTGCTTGTTATATCCGGCCAGTGATAAATGAGATTGATTGACCTGATCCCTATAATAAATGTAGCCAGTATGGTAAGCGATAAAAAGGGCAGGCCCTTTCGTGCTATGTAGTTGCAGGAGTTTTGGACAAAAATGCCGGCCACCATAAATGCCAAAAACCAAAGTGTTAGTTCGGTATAATAAAAACGCGAATTGATCTTGCCCGATACTGCCTTAACTGAAAAAAGGTAATGATTATTAACATCATGTACCTCATAAATGTCTTTATTGTCGGTAAAGTCGGCAATGGTAATATTATTGTCCTGAGTAAGCTCGCTGTTAAACGTGTTTTGCAGATACGGGTTTTCAAAAACATAGGTGTTTTTTATGGGAATAAAAAACACAAGCGCGAAAGTTCCTTCGCTTTTTTTTATGGCTTCGTAATAACCATTTTGGCCGTGTATAAATGAAACGCCCTCTTTTAAGTTATTTATATTATGCGGAATAACTTCAATACCGCTCCAAAAGGTAACGGTATTATTTTTAGCGATAATAAAATTGATGCCATTTGTCGCGGTAACTTCATTGATCAACCTAAGCCCGCCTTTTTCTTTTCCGCCTATGCTTTTAAACTGGTTTAAAGCCGCTTTGTCTTGAATAAGACTGTAAATGTAACTTTCTTTTTTATGAAGATTTCTTTCCAGTTCTTTGGCGCTTTCGCGCATGCCCGCCTCTGCGGTGTAAGTTTTGTGAACAATTAAAGCTGTGAGCAGCAAGCTGCCCGCCAACAGGAATAGCATCAAACGTATTTTACCGGAATAGCTCAAGTGATAGAAAAGTGATTTTATGTAAACTTACACACTTAAATAAAAAAAAGCCGCTTTAGTTTGCGGCTTCTTTATTTTTTATTGTTGTATCTGGGCGCTTTCGGTAGCAATTTGCCGGTTTACTTTTTTAACCAGTCCCTGCAAAACGTTGCCTGGTCCAACCTCGGTAAAATGGGTAGCACCATTTTCAAGCATGTGCATTACAGTTTGCGTCCAGCGCACAGCGCCGGTTAATTGCGCAATAAGGTTATGTTTTATCTGCTCCGGATGTGTGTACGGTTTGGCATCAATGTTTTGATAAACCGGGCATACCGGCTCATTAATGGTGGTATTTACAATGGCATGCTCCAACTCAACACGAGCTGATTCCATTAACGGCGAGTGGAAAGCGCCACCCACATTTAATTTGATGGCACGTTTGGCGCCTGCTTCGGTCATCAATTCGCAAGCTTTGTCAACACCGGCGATGGTACCAGATATAACCAGTTGACCCGGACAATTATAGTTAGCCGGAACAACTACATCGCTTACACGCTGGCAAATATCTTCAACGGTAAAATCGTCCAGGCCTAATATAGCGGCCATAGTTGATGGCTGTAATTCGCAGGCTTTTTGCATGGCGTTAGCGCGCGAAGCAACCAAACGCAGTCCATCTTCAAATGACAATGCGTTGGCAGCTACTAAAGCTGAAAACTCGCCCAATGAGTGACCTGCAACCATTTCGGGTTTAAAGTCGTCGCCAAGTACTTTGGCCAATATAACAGAGTGTAAAAATATAGCAGGCTGTGTTACGTTGGTTTGCTTAAGGTCTTCGTCAGTACCGTTAAACATAACATCAGTAATGCGGAAACCTAATATGTTATTAGCCTGCTCAAATAATT
Source organism: Mucilaginibacter auburnensis (assembly GCF_002797815.1). NCBI lineage: Bacteria > Pseudomonadati > Bacteroidota > Sphingobacteriia > Sphingobacteriales > Sphingobacteriaceae > Mucilaginibacter > Mucilaginibacter auburnensis. The sequence goes on along the minus strand of NZ_PGFJ01000002.1, from coordinate 1,356,267 downwards.
CGCGTGCTTTTTCTGATGTGTCGTACAGGTCCTTGCCCATACCTACAAACTGGGCGCCCTGGCCCGGAAAAATGTATGCTTTCATGCCCCCTAACCCCCTAAAGGGGGAATTTAGTTTTAAAGTTATTAATCAGTTTATAATTATTGCCCGGTAACTCCCCATTCAGGGGGGCGGGGGGGCTTAACTCAGTTTCTGTGAAATTAAGTTAAGAAACTCCGCTCTTGTTTTTTCCTGTAAAAAGCCGCCGGTAAATGCCGATGTGGTGGTAACCGAGTTTTGTTTTTGCACACCGCGCATGCACATGCACAGGTGACGGCACTCAATTACTACGCCCACGCCAATTGGCTTCAGGGTTTCCTGTATGCAATCACGTATCTCGTTGGTGAGGCGTTCCTGCACCTGCAAACGCCGCGAGTAAACATCAACCACGCGAGGGATCTTGCTTAGCCCTACTACATAACCGTTTGGTATATAAGCAATGTGTGCCTTGCCGAAGAATGGCAGCATGTGGTGTTCGCACATAGAATAAACTTCAATGTCTTTTACCACCACCATCTGGCTATACTCTTCTTTAAATAAAGCCGAGTTAAGGATTTGCCTTGCATCAAGGTCGTAGCCCTGGGTAAGGTAGAGCATAGCTTTAGCCACACGCTCGGGCGTTTTTAACAAGCCTTCACGCTCCGGATGCTCACCTAATTGTTTCAGGATCTCTTTATAATGACCTGATAAACTGGCTATCAGTTCGGGGTTGTAACGGTCTATTTTTTCGTAGCCGTAAATGTCATCATCCCTGTCGGGGATATTGTTTATATCGCTCATTTTGCGGAATTAGTCGCCAAAATATTCAGCCGAATTGTTTTCGGTCTCAAATAACCTAACCGAGTGCAAAAACACACCTTCATAAGCTTCAATAGGCCCTTTAAGCTGATTGAATATCTCTATGCAAAGCAACTCTGTTGATGCCATTTTACCTTTCATAAAATCAACATCCATGTTAAGGTTTTTATGATCAAGTTTTTCAATAACATGTTCGTTAATGATCTCTTTGAGCTCTTTCAGGTCAATTAAATAGCCGGTGGCATGGGTAATTTCTCCTTTAACGGTAACAAATAAGTTGTAGTTATGTCCGTGCCAGTTGGGGTTAGCGCATTTGCCAAAAACTTCGGCATTTTTTTCTGCGCTCCACTCCTCACGGTACATGCGGTGTGCGGCATTAAAATGTTCTCTGCGCGTTACGTGTATCATCATAATTTTAATGGGTGCAAATATACAACTTTTGCCTTGGCGTTTTTGTTTTAGTAGCAGTTGCAGTGCTAAGTTGCAGTCATTTTTTGAGTGTAATTTAATTGCTCCTGCTACTGCAACAATAACAAACTAACACAGTAAACACTTATATTAGCATAAAAACAAGCGTATGCGCATTTTAATAGTAGCTGCAACACAACCGGAAGTGGAGCCTTTAATTGAAGCGCTGGGTTTGCAGCGCAAAGATGAGCCTGATCTGTTTTTACCGCGTCATGCATCGGTAGCTAACTGCTCAGTATTGATAACCGGCGCGGGCATGGTGCCAACTGCTTTTGCGTTGGGTCGGCATTTACCGCACAACGTATACAACCTGGTAATTAACCTGGGTATTGCAGGCAGCTTTGACCGTAACATTCCTTTAGGCAGCGTTGCCGAGATAACCAAAGATACCTTTGCTGAATTAGGTGCTGAAGACGACACCCGCTTCATCAGCATTGAGCAATTGGGTTTGGGCGCAGGTATATTTACGCCAACCAGCAGTATTGATCAATTCATTCTTAAAATGGATACTTTAAAAGCTACGGCTATTACGGTAAATAGAGTGCATGGTAACGAAGATTCAATTGCAGCTGTAGCCGTGCGACTCAATCCGCAGCTGGAAAGTATGGAAGGCGCGGCATTTTTTTATGCCTGTCATCAACTCAAGGTGCCGGGTGTGCAGATCAGGGCTGTGTCAAATTATGTTGAAAAACGTAACCGCGATAACTGGCAGATAGGGCTTGCTGTAAAAAATCTGAATACATTTGCGCTGGATTTGATCAGACAACTATAATGAGTGAATTAGCGGGTGAGTGAATTAGCGAATATTACTAATCACTGGTCACTAATCACTAATCTCTACCATCATGAAATTAACACTCGGTTTTTCGCCTTGCCCTAATGATACGTTTATTTTCGATGCCCTCATTCACCATAAAATAGACACCGAAGGCCTGGAGTTTGAAGTATTTTATGATGATGTGGAAACGCTTAATCAAAAAGCTTTCCGCGGAGAACTGGATATTACCAAATTAAGCTATCACGCTTTTGCCTATGTGGCAGATCAATATGTGCTGTTAGATGCCGGCAGCGCATTGGGCTTTGGTGTAGGGCCATTGCTAATATTTAAACCACCTATTGACAGATTTATTGATAATTCTCCTAAAGAGATCATAAAGGGAGAAGATGGAGAGGGATTTACCGTTGATCTAACGGAAGTGATATCTAAATTAAGAATAGGAATACCCGGTAAGTATACCACCGCTAATTTCTTATTAAGTTTATTGTTGCCTGATGCTCAGCATAAAATTGAAATGGTTTTCTCAGGTATTGAGGATGCATTATTGAAAGATGAGATAGACTTCGGCCTCATTATTCACGAGAACAGGTTTACCTATCAAAACAGAGGTTTAAAGAAATTTATTGATCTGGGCGATTTTTGGGAGAAAAAAACCGGCTGCGCCATACCTCTTGGCGGCATAGTTGCCAACCGGAATTTACCGGCTGAAGTTCAGCATAAAATAAACCGGGTGCTGCGTAAATCGGTTGAATTTGCTTTTGCTAATCCAAAATCGGGCTTAGACTTTATCAAACAACACGCGCAGGAGATGAGCGAAGAAGTAATGTATAAGCATATAGAGCTTTACGTTAACAAATATTCAATTGATCTTGGCGAAGAAGGCCGCAAAGCCATTAATATATTATTTGATACAGCGTTGGAAAAAGGAATAATACCGGAAATTAAAAAGGGATTGTTTTTAACGGAATAAAAGTCCGGTAGTTTTCGCTATCGGACCTCTATAACCTTGTATTGCTAATTAATTACTGTTGATCAATATATCTTTAGCCATTACCATTGGTACACTGATATATTTTTTCTCCATATAGTTAATAACACGCTCCAGTACCTCACGAGATTGCTTGTCCATTCCTTGCACTTCATCAGCAAAAACACTGTTAATGGCAGTGTTGCGTATTTCTTTTATTTTCTCGGGTACACAACGCATAGCCAGTTCAATACGGCGTTGTTTCAACTGTTGCAAAAATTCGCAGATGTTATTCTCTATAATTGCTTCCGCATGTACTAATTCCTGGTAGCGTTCCTGCAAATTACGTTTTGCAACCTCGGTAAGCGAGTGTACCTCAATAAAATTAATGGGGAACTGCTCTAATACTTCCGGAGCAGTATCATTAGGTATGGCAAGGTCAACAATGGTTTTGCGCGTAGTTTCACCCGCTAACAATGAAGCGTAGATCTCAGGTGTAATGATAGGCTCAACTGCTGACGTACAAGTAATGATCACATCAAAACCTTTGTTGTATATTTTTAACGCTTCCAGATCATAAGCTTCGCCGTTCAAGTCGGCAGCCAGTTTTTCGGCTTTAGCTAACGTACGGTTAAACACCGAGAAGTTAGAGAACTTGTGTTTTTGAAGGTATTTAGAAATGTTTTGGTTGGTTTCGCCTGCACCGATGATGAGGATGCGGGCGTTGGTGCAAAGTTTAAGGCTATTTAATTTGCGGTAAGCTAATGAAACAACCGAGATGGGGTTTTTAGAGATGTTGGTATGTGTGTAAACCTCTTTAGCAGTTTTAACCACACAACTCATAAACATTCGCATACCATCGCCGGTTAAACCTGCCTCGCGGCAATGCTCATAGGCCCGGCGCAGCTGGGCCAGTATCTCTTTTTCACCAACAACCAAACTCTCTAAAGAGCATGATGTTCTTAACAGGTGGTTAAGGGCATCCTTGTCTTCGTAAATTAAGGCAGCGTCAATAAAGGTATCCATGTGGTTAGGACATAACCCTATATCCATGCGCTCAATAAAGCGTGTAGCAAATGCTTTATCAACCAACGTAGGCGTGAGCATTACAAACTCAACACGGTTGCAGGTAGCCAGGTAAAATATTTCGGCAATACCGAATTCAGCCTTTACCGCGGCCAGTTTATCAGTCAGGCTCTCCTGACAGATAACCAGCTTACCCAACTCCTTCAGCTCAATCTGTTTGTGCGTAAATGCTATTACCTTTAAATACTTCAAAGCAAGTTTAAATTTAACCCAACAAAAATAATATCCTGCCGTTGAACCTCTGTCAAAAGTTTGTCATTACCCTTTATTTATAACGGGTATAAATAGCATAGAAATAGCTATATAATAATTTGATTATCAATATAATAAATTGTTTTGATTACTGCTTCGTATTAAAAAAGTGACTACGATCATGAAATTTTTTTTCAAATATTTTCAAAGATGAATCGTCTTGAGATGTTTAACGACTTCACTTTATCATTTTGTGTTTATGTAAATACGCATAATTAATAGGTAGGTAGGAGTTGTGAAGAAAAATTTTATTTGGAGTAAGAAAAAGATAAAGTTTGCGCGGTGTTAATTAGCTAAATGCTATATTGAACGATCAATATGATCAAAAAAGAAACATTTACACTACCCGGAGCCCGCGGACGCGGCATGCTGGCCGATCTGACCTATGATGATCAGAATCGCACAGCGCCTGTAGTCATATTCGCGCATGGGTTTAAGGGTTTTAAAGATTGGGGCACCCACAACCTGTTGGCGAGTTACTTTGCAGAGAACGGCTTCCGGTTTTTAAAGTTCAATTTTTCGCACAATGGCACCACGCCCGAAAGTCCGGTTGATTTTGTTGACCTGATAGCTTTTGGCGATAATACATTCACCACCGAACTGGATGATCTGGCAACCGTAATTGATTTCGCCTGCAACGGCACATCCATGCCGCGTGCCAACGGCGTTTACTTAATTGGCCACAGCATGGGTGGCGGCATCAGTATAATTAAAGCGGCCGAGGATGTAAGAGTTAAAAAACTTATCACTTTAGGTTCGGTGGCTAATTTCCGCAACCTCTGGCCAAGACAAGCCGAAGAACAATGGCGCTTGCAAGGGGTAATGTATTTTTATAACAGCCGCACGCAACAGCAAATGCCCATAAAGAGTACGCTGTTGGATGATCTGGAGCGCAACCCTACCCGCTTAGATATTATTGCCCGTGCCGCCACGGTAAAATGCCCGTGGCTCATTATGCACGGCGATGCCGATGCTACAGTAAATATCAGCCATGCTCATGACCTAAAAGCCGCTCAACCCAATGCAGAATTAGTTATAGTACCAAATGGCGACCATACCTTTGGCGGTACACATCCGTATGTTAAAGACGAATTGCCGCTCGATCTGGCTATGTTTGCTGAAGCGGGTGTAAGTTTTTTTAAGGAAAATTAAAATGTTTTGGCCGGTGGTTCGTCTGCCTTAATGATTATACATAACATGAGTTTAGAAAGACCTGCCAAAAAAGGCAATAAATATATGAACACCGTGCACACAGATGATGCCGGGTTCGACAAAATGCTACCTATTATGCGCGAATACATGCGCAACAAAGCCGTAGTTGTTCCGGCTAAAACAATGGGGCCTTTTAAAACCGATGTTTCCATTTATAACACGCCACCTGCAAGCGGCTTACGTGTAACCTGGGTGGGGCATTCCAGTTTATTGATAGAGATAGATGGTTGCACCATTCTCACCGATCCCGTGTGGAGCGATCGCGTATCGTTTACGCAACTGATGGGTCCTAAACGCTTTTTCAGGCCACCTATAGCATTAAGCGATCTGCCAAAAATTGATGCCATTATCTGTTCACATGATCATTATGACCATCTGGATAAAGCAACTATTCAGTTTTTCGCAGGCAGCCAAGTTCCTTTTTATTGCTCATTAGGCGTTGGGCAGTACCTGCAAAGCTGGGGTATTGGCAAGGAATTTATTACCGAAATGGATTGGGGCGATAGCGCAACTGTTGGCGCAGATTGTATAATAACCGCTGCCCCGGCAAGGCATTTCTCCGGTCGCGGCATTACCAACCGGAACGAGACGTTATGGTCATCATTTGTAATCAAGGGCAGCAAGCACAATATCTATTTTGGAGCTGATTCAGGCTGGCATCCGCAGTTTGCCGAAATAGGAGAAGCGTACGGTCCGTTTGATCTGACCATGTTAGAGGTAGGCGCTTACGGCAAATATTGGCCGGATATTCACATGGGTCCCGATCATGCATCCAACGCGCACATCGCCTTAAAAGGAAACCTGATGATGCCTATTCATTGGGGTACCTTCAACCTGGCCCTGCACGATTGGTATGAACCTATTGAACTATTACTGACCTATGCCCGAAATAAGAAAATAGACCTCTTTGTACCCGAGCCAGGTGTGCCCAGCGAGGTGAAAGGTGCGTTTAATTCGGAGTGGTGGAGGCGGTATATGTGATATTTGTTAGTCTTACATGAGATGTGGGTTTATAAATAGTTCAATGAAAATATCTATTTTAGCATAACCTAACACTGCAACAATTGAAACGTATCACATGCCTTATATTGGTGGCAATTTTTACTTCGGCTTGTAAGAGAAATCTTTCGCCTACACAAAAATTGATTGAGAAATACAAGCCTATGATACAAGGCGTTTGGGACAATAAGGAAGAAATGGACGAAATAGCTCGTTCTAAACGTATACCACAAAAAGATACAACCCGACGCTACGTGAGTGTTTTAAGTATCGAAACTGAAAAGATCTATAGCGACAAGATTCCCATTTACGTAGGGTATAATAACGGTGAAGGAGGTGACCTGATTTTTAAGTTTCAGTTGAAGCCACGGCCAGCACTTGTTTGCGGAGATCGATACGAGTTGCGATACAATATAAGTAGCAGAGATACAATAGTATACTTATACACCAAAGAAAAAGATAGCGTTAAGGTGACAGAATTTGTAAAAGTACTTCAAAAGTTACCCAGTTTAGAACGGCTCTAATTGAGGGTATTATTCGCTTATTAATGTCAAACAATAGCGTTAAAAACTGAGCAATTGAGTATAGCCCACTTACTTAGCCAACTCCAAAACCACAGTAACCGTTACCTCATTCCCTAACACCAAACTTGAGCCACCAACACCAAAATCCAGACGGTTCAGTTTGAACGTTCCGTTCAAAGTGGCTGTATTACCTGTTTCTGTATAGGTAAAAGGAATATCGAATTGCTTGGTTTTGTCTTTAATGGTTACGTTGAACTTACCGCTGTATTTGTTGCCGCTTTTATGGTTTATTGCAGCAGACTTCATAGTAATGTGCGGGAAACGTTGTACATCAAAAAAGTCGGCGCTTTTAAGGTGTGTATCGCGCTCTTCGTTATCTGTATTTATTGTAGCAACATTGGCAGTAGCCTCAATACTGTTTACCACCTGGGCCTGGTCTACGTGAACCGTTGCCTTAACACCACCTATTGTGCCGCCGGTATTAATACCGAGGTTTTTTATTTTGAAGGAAACGTTTGATTTGCTTACCGTTTGAGCAAACGTTACCGAAACAGTAAACAGGGCTAATAAAATAATCAGGGATATTCTTTTCATACAGCTAAATAACAGTGTTTTAAATTTTGTATTTCAATGTGTTACTAATTTTACAATGAGCTATTCATTTCCTTGTAAAATTGATCCAGGTAAACCAGCATAAAATTATGGCGCTGCTGCGCCAGGCGCATACCGGTCTCGGTATTCATTTTATCTTTAAGCAGTAATAACTTTTCGTAAAAATGATTAATGGTTGGGGCAGTCGAATTTTTGTAGGCAGCCTTATCAGTATACGTTTGAGCCGGCACGGCAGGATCGTATATTGCCCTTCCTTTGTGGCCACCATAATTAAACGCTCGTGCAATACCTATGGCACCCATTGCATCCAGCCGGTCAGCATCCTGCACTATCTGCATTTCTATCGATGTAAAAACCGGGGCATCAAATGATGATTTGAAAGACATGTATCTGATGATGTTTTGTACATGTGTTATAACCGCCTCATCCACCCCAATATCTTGCAGAAAAGCAGCAGCCATGGCAGGACCTTTTTCTTCATCGCCGTTGTTAAACTTGGGCTCGGCAATATCATGTAATAAAGCAGCCAGTTCAACAACCAGTTGGTTAGCATCTTCTGTTTCGGCTATATTTTTCGCGTTATTATAAACACGTTCAATATGCTGCCAGTCATGCCCACCTTCGGCATCTTTTAGCGTTTCTTTAACAAATGCTACGGTTTTTTCAACAATAAAATTCTGCTCCATACCTGCAATATTACAGTTATAGACGGTAAAAGGGGGGCAATAGTTTAAAATAGATCTTTAATCAGAATTGATAAGTGAAACAGCATCAACCTCAAGTATTTCGGCTATTTGAAAAAGGCGCTCAAGGGTTATTTTAGTATAACCCAGCTCTATTTTGCTGTAAGCGTTTTGCGAGATGCTTAGTTTATAAGCTAAATATTCTTGTGTGTAATTTTTCTTTTCCCGTTTGTTTCTAATGTTCGCGGCGATAGCCTTAATCTTCAATCCCGTGGCGTTCGTCATATATTATTGATCAGTCTCAGTTATAAAAACAACTGATTTACGAAACTCAAGATTTGTCGGATTTTAAGAAATGTTAAAAAACTTAATTGATTTGATAATTAATTACAACCGTAGGGAGTAAGCTAACCATGTCTAAAGGTATTTGATCTGCCGGTAAAACAGGTTGGCTATTGCGTTGAAAATCATAAACCGCCTTTTGTAAAGCCGCGTTTGCAGTGGTTGGATGCGTAAAAACGATGTGAAAAGGAATTATAAAATCGTGCGTTTTGGTGCGGAAAGGGATTACCCATTTGCCATCTGATTTTTGCAACGCATCAATAATAGGCTTAATAAGCGATACATCATCAGCATAATAAACTATTATTTTTTTGATGGTGCCGGTAGTGTCGGATGTAAATTTAAAAATAGCGTTACCTGTAGCTTTTTTCTTGGCCAGGTCTGTTGATATGTCAACATTCTCTTTAAAAAAGGTATTCATTACTTCCTTGCCACCCTGAAAAGGGAAAGCCAGTTCCTGTTGCGCAAAGCAGCTAAGGGTAAAAAGTATTGTTGTAAATAGTAATAATGCCTTTTTCATATTAACCTCCGGGGTATTTTATTATTCAGTTTCGGGCAGCCTTCTGGTGCCGTCATATAATTCGTATTCTAATAAGCGGCAATCCAATTTGCCATTGTAAAATTCAATTCTGCGGGCTGCTTTTAAGCCAATTTTTTTTGCCAGATCAGGGTTGCCAGTAAAAATGTAACCGCGGTAACCTTTGCATTTCTGCTTCATAAAATCGCCCACGCGTTTGTAAGTAGCTTCCAGTTTGGTATGTACACCTAAACGCTCCCCATACTCCGGGTTAAAAACTACTACGCCTTGTTCGGCAGGTACCTCTGTATCGGCAAAGTCACAAACAGCAAACTCAATTAAATGTTCTACGCCGGCTGTTCTGGCATTTTTTTGGGCCACATCAACGGCATCAGCAGAAAGGTCGGTAGCTATAATTTTAAAGCCAAGTTCTTTTTTGGCTTTGTCTTTCAGCTTACGGCGTTCAACAAAAAACACCTGCTCATCATAACCCAAAATATGCATAAAGCCATAGTTCATTCTGAACAGGCCCGGACTTTTATCGGTAGCCATTAAAGCCGCTTCAATAGCCAAAGTGCCTGAACCACACATGGGATTAATGAAGGTGCTGTTCCTGTCCCAGTTGGTAGCCGTAATTACAGATGTAGCTAAAGCCTCCAGCATAGGGGCCTTGCCCGGTATTTTACGGTAGCCGTGTTTAGCTAAAGTTTCGCCCGATGTATCTAAGAATATTTCGGCCTTGTCATCCTGCCAGTACAGGTGCACCACGGTTTTGTTAACATCGGCGCCCGAGTTCGGCCTTACGCCTTTAACAGATTTTATGCGGTCAACAATGGCATCTTTAACCTTTACGTTGGCAAAAAGCGGGGTAAGTATATGCTCGTTGTTAACATTAGAGGTTACAGAAAAGTAGCCGCTAAAGTCAATTAGTTCTTCCCATTCTATTTTAACCAGATTATCATAAAGCTCTTGCGGGTTTGCCGCTGTAAAGCTCTTTAACAAGTATAGGATCTGGCTTCCGCAGCGAAGATTCAGGTTAAGCGGGATAGTGTCGGTAACGGTGCCTTGCAGTTCAACGCCGGTTTGAAAAACGCGTGTTGGAGTAAAGCCCAGTTGCTCAACTTCTTGCTGCAGGTAAGGCGACAGCCGTTTATTGCAGGTAATAACGATCTTACTTTCGGTGTGGAAAACTTGCATCATAATTTTGGCGAATTTATGAATTATTAACCCCTATTTTTACCTTACATCTATTAACTTTACATTTTAATTTTTTATCAGGATGGATATTAAAGGCAAAGTACACGAAATTGGGGCAACCACACAGGTTACAGATTCCCTAAAAAAAAGAGAATTGATTGTTGAGTATGTTGAAAACCCTCAATATCCGGAATACTTAAAGTTTGAAACAATGCAGGACAAATGTGCCCTGCTGGATAATATTAAGGTTGGCGATGATGTAGAGGTTTTCTTTAACCTGCGCGGCCGCCCATGGACAGACAAAACCGGCAAAAAAAGCTACTTTAACTCAATGCAGCTTTGGCGCATTAATGTTATAAATGGCGCGGGTGCCAGCACTACGCCAGAGTATGCTCCACCGGCCGATATCAGCTCTGCTGCTGATGATGACGATCTGCCATTTTAATTGCGAGCTTTAAGCTTAAACATAAACAATTTTTTGCCCCGCCCAACAGCGGGGTTTTTTGTTAAATATTGTTAAATAAAACCTATCAATATTTATTTGAAATATTTTTGTTTAACAATATTGCAACAGGCAAACGTTAATAGTAAGTGAGCAAACAAAGTATACGTATAATTATAGGGTTAATGAGTGTTGCACTGTTAGGTGTGATAGCTATACAGCTTTATTTTTTAACCGAGAGCTATGATCTGCAATCAAAATTGTTTGACCGATCAGTGCATGAGGCGCTGAACAATGTGGTTGATAAGCTAAGTAAACACGATGCCGATAAGTTTTTAACACAACAGGTAACAGACAATTCGGCCATAGCGCCAAGTCAGCGGCAAAGTAAGTCGGCCGTTTACTCGCCCAAAGTTGATCAGCCACATGTGCAGTTAGTTACTGATGACGATACACTTCTTACAGACAAGTTTAGCCTTACGCGTAAAAAGCAAGTTGATCTGTTAACGGATAGCTTGCAAAAACTCATCCTAAGTCAGAAAATTGACGAAGCCTTTGCCGCCGGTGTAGATGTTGAATTTAATGTAGATCCTTTTGGGAATTTTGAAACACGCTTAGTGCCTTTGGCTGCTGGAAGGCAGTATACGCATAAAGGCAAAATTAAAAAATACGATACATTGTTTGTGCGTTTCCCTGATCCTCAATACGGTATTGTAACGTTGCCACAGGTAAGGATCAATCCGCAATGGGAAAAGGATCAGATAAGAAGATCAAAAGACAGGCAGATACGCCAGGTAAAGAAACTTATAACAGAGGCGTCTTACCAGGAAGTTGCGCAAATTACCTCCACTAATACTTCCATGAAGAACCTGATGGCCGACTACCAGCGTGCAGGAGAGCCACTTAAAAACAGGATAGACCGGACGTGGATAGACTCATTACTGCGTTTGGAGTTGGAAAGCCGTAATATTGATGTGCCGTTTAATTATGATGTTACCAACGCCAATGGTGATTCGTTGATATACACCAGCATAGCTGATGGTAAAAAGCCATTTTTTACCGGCGACAACATTTACAAAACCGCTATTTTTAATAAGGATGTAGTGAATGACCCTGGTATGTTAAAGGTATCATTCCCTGATAAAAACTCGTTGATATTGGGCCGCATGAAGGCCTCAATGGCAACCACCGCGGGACTAATATTTGTGTTAATATTTTGTTTCGGTTACACCGTTACATCCATCATCCGGCAGAAAAAAATATCCGAGATGAAAACGGATTTCATTAACAACATGACGCATGAGTTTAAAACGCCGGTGTCAACCATCATGATAGCCAGCGAATCATTACGCGACCCAGAGATCAACTCAGATAAAAGCCGTGTTAACCGTTTGGCCAATATTATTTATGAGGAAAATGCCCGCCTGGGTAATCACATAGAGCGTGTACTTAATGTAGCGCGCATTGATAAAAACGATTTTAAGCTGGAAAATAAACCGGTAAATATAAATGACCTCATCAGTGTGGTGTTAGATAGCATGGAGCTTAAACTGCAAAAGTGCGATGCTGAATTGACGCTGGAACTGGAGGCTGAGCATCCGGTAATTATTGCTGATGAATTGCATTTCTCTAATGTGCTGTATAACCTGGTTGATAACGCTATAAAATATAGCGAAGGTAAACCCAAGATCACCATAAACAGCTTTAATAAAAACGGACAAGTAGTTATTAAAGTGGCCGACGAAGGTATTGGCATGAGCCGCGATCAGCAAACTAAAATATTTGAGCAGTTTTACCGCATACCAACCGGTAATGTACATAATGTAAAGGGCTTTGGCTTAGGACTTAGCTATGTTAACACCATTGTTAAGCGCCTTAATGGCTCAATAAGTGTGCGGTCTGAAAAAGATAAAGGCTCAGAATTTGAACTGAAGTTTGCAACAGCTTAACACCATTTTAATCAACAACGCTAAACTTACTAAACCATAACCTTTCGGACTCTCGGACTTACCGGACTTCCGGACTAAACTATCATCCCAATGAAAAAAATATTACTGGTTGAAGATGACCCCAACCTTGGTTTGCTTATTCAGGATTACCTGCAGCTAAAGGGCAAGTTTGATGTTGTTTTATGTACCGATGGGGAAGAAGGCCTGCGTGCTTTTACAAAACAGGGTTATGACCTGCTTATTCTGGATGTGATGATGCCTAAAAAAGATGGGTTTACCTTGGGTAAAGACATTCGCAAGTTGAATGAGCATGTTCCTATTATTTTTGCTACTGCCAAAGGCATGATAGAGGATAAAACACAGGCGTATAGTTTGGGAGGAGATGATTATATAACCAAGCCTTTTCGCATTGAAGAGTTACTGTTGCGCGTGAATGCTTTATTAAAACGTGCTGAAAACTCAGATAAGAAAGATGAAAAGCAGCAATCAACCTTTAAGATAGGGACATACGAATTTGATTACGCTGCACAACTGATCACCATAAATGGGCAGCAGCAAAAGCTATCAACCAAAGAGGCGGAACTGCTGCGCCTGCTTTGCCTTAAACAAAATGAGGTGCTCACCCGCGAAGAGGCCCTGCTCAACATTTGGCATGATGATAACTACTTTAACGGCCGCAGCATGGATGTGTTTTTAAGCAAGATACGTAAATACCTGAAGGATGATCCATCGGTCGAGATCATCAATGTACACGGTAGAGGGTATAAGTTACTGGTAAATCAGTAACCCTGCCTAATTTTGGTCAGCCTTGCTTAACACACCTGTTGGAGAAATATCGAGCGAATTATCAGGGAAATCAGTTGCAGAGAGCATCTTTATACGTTTCGCTGCCCTATGTGCAGTATCCGGTTCTACTCGTTTTTCGCGGCTTTGTTTAACCGAGATAATGTTGCCGCTTAAAAATTCTCCTTTGCGGTTTATGTTTACTTTTAGCAGCGGCGCTATGCCGGTAACCCCTGCAATACTCACCGAGCGGTAGGTGCAGAAATTTCCCAGACTATAAGCTATTAACCGGTTTTTGTAGATCTCCATAGCGCGGCTGACATGCGGTCCGTGACCTAAAATAACATCTGCACCACTATCAATGGCATTATGTGCAAAGGCACGAAGATCACCGCGGCGTTCGCCAAAATAAGATTCAGACGCCTTTGCTACGTGTTCAAATTGCACACCCTCTGCTCCTCCGTGAAACGATACAATCACCACATCGCAGCGTTGCTTTAAATTGGCAATGATCTGTCCTGCGCCTTTTATATCAAGCAGTGGAACAGTGTTGCTGTTTGGCGCGAAAGCGCAGAAACCATATTTAACGCCTTTTATAGTAAACTCGGTAGTTGGATATTCCAGTAACCCGGCGTAGCGTATTCCTGAATTGTCTAACGTTTTTACCGTGCTCTCGCGGCCTTTCTCGCCAAAATCACCTATGTGATTATTGGCAATGCTTATTATATCAAAGCCTGCGTCTTTCAAAACACTTCCGTAACTGGTAGGCATCCTGAACAGGTAAGCCTTACTTTTTAAGTGCAGTTTGTAAGCTGCCGGCTGTCCGCCATCTAATAGTGTACCTTCCAGATTGCCAAATGTCAGGTCGGCATTTTGCAAATGCTTCCTTACATATTGAAAGCTGTTTACAGCGCCATCTGGAGGCAAAGTGCTGTTATTAGGATAGGAGGTACCCAACATTATATCACCAACGGCCGCAATTGTTATTACATCAGATATTATTGGCTTTTTAGTTGCAGGCGTAGGTTGTGTGGGTTGCGTAATCTTTTTATCAGATTTCCGCTCCTGCTGTTGATCTGAATCGCAACCGAACAGACAACATAAGAGTGAGATGAAAGCAACAAAGGTTTTAGGGGAACGTATCATAAGGGCAAAAAAAATCCTTCCACTTTAAGGTGAAAGGATCTTATTTTAATTTCTAAGCTTTATTGGGCCTGGTCTTCCGTTATTTCCAATTCTTTTTTAAAGGAAGCTAATAATCTGCCACCTTTGTAAAAATAGCGGCTGTAATAGTTGTCGTCCAAACTGCTAACAGCAACACCCCTTGACGAAGCGTGTGCAAAGCGGTTATTACCTAAATAAATACCAACGTGCGAAATACTGCGGCTGTGTATTTTAAAGAAAACCAGATCGCCTTCTTTTAGGTCTGTTTTTTTCACCGGGCTAACCATGCTGAAAATATCGCGTGAATTACGTTTTATATCCAGGTTGAAAACTTTCTCGTACAATTGTTTGGTGAAGCCAGAGCAATCAATTCCTTTTTTGGTACCGCCACCAAAACGATAGGGGGTACCTATCCAGTCATAAACAAAACTAAAAAGTTTCATATTAGATGTGGCGTTTAACGCTACACCCATAATTTGCGACAGATAATCTTTTGCTAAACTCTCCTGCTCTTCAGGAGCTTCAGTTGCCTGAGCTGGAACGGTTTTTGTTTGCGCCTGAGCGGCTAAAACGCTGAAAAATAGGGCTATTGCCAGTATTGTTTTCTTCATTTAGTCCTTTGTTTCTTTACTTTTTTAATGAATATTGTTCATTAAATCCTACACTCCGGATCAGGTTGCCCACAAAACTATTCATATTTTCCAAAAAACCAAGCACTTTATTGCCTTATTAACAAAAAAATAACTTTCCACACTTGTTAAAATACCAAAATGTTAAAGTGGCCCATTTGTTTTTTGCCGCAAGTGTTTTTAATCAGTTTCTAACAATAGGTCACATTTTCAATGTTATTTTAATTGTCATTATAATGCAACTGTAAACTAAAACGTTTAAGCAATCAAAAGCCAATCTTTTTACACGCCATTTTCGGTTTTTTGGGATATATAATTAGATTTGCGCATTAATCTGCAAACTGAGGATTTTATTAAATGAGTTCAATCGAAATAACTAAAGACACCTATCTGATGTGGTACGAAGCTATGCTGTTAATGCGTAGGTTCGAAGAGAAAGCAGGACAACTTTATGGTCAGCAAAAAATCAGAGGCTTTTGCCATTTATATATAGGTCAGGAAGCTGTATTAGCAGGCGCCATGTCTGTATTGAAAAAAGGCGATAGTATGATCACTGCATACCGCGATCACGCGCATGCACTTGCTCAGGGCATAAGCTCAAACGCTATAATGGCCGAACTTTATGGTAAAGCAACCGGATGCTCAAAAGGCAAAGGCGGCTCTATGCACATGTTCAGTAAAGAGCACCATTTTTACGGCGGTCATGGTATAGTAGGCGGTCAAATTCCGTTGGGTGCAGGTATTGCATTTGCAGAAAAGTTTAAAGGAACTGATTTTGTAAACGTTTGCTACATGGGCGATGGTGCAGTGCGTCAGGGTGCTTTGAACGAAACATTTAACATGGCGGCTCTTTGGAAACTGCCTGTTATATTTATTTGCGAGAACAATGGTTATGCTATGGGTACTTCGGTACAGCGTACTACCATACAAACCGATATTTATAAATTAGGTTTACCTTATGGTATCCCATCGTCAGCGGTTGACGGTATGGACCCGGTAGCTGTTCATAACGCTATGGACGAAGCCGCTCAGCGCGCACGCTCAGGCGAAGGCCCAACCTTCCTTGAAATGCGTACTTACCGTTACAAAGGTCACTCCATGTCTGATCCTCAGAAATATCGCACTAAAGAAGAGTTGGAAAGCTACAAAGCTAAAGACCCTATAGAGGCGGTAAGAGCAGCCATTGAAAAAAATGGTTATGCCGACGAGAAATGGTTTGAAGAAATGGATGCTAAAATAAAAGCTGAGGTAGATGAGTCTGTTAAGTTTGCAGAAGAATCACCATGGCCTGAAGCATCAGAGCTTTATACAGATGTTTACGTACAAAAAGACTATCCATACATCAGAGACTAACTTTAGTTAATTATTGAATTAATGAGTTATTGATTTATTGACTTAATCAAGTTATTAAAATCAAACATCATTGTTCAATACTTTTGCTAATAGAAACCAGGAATTCAATAATTCAACAAATCAATAATTAAATATAATGGCCGAAGTAGTTAAAATGCCGAAAATGAGCGACACCATGACAGAAGGTGTTTTAGCAAAATGGCATAAAAAAGTTGGCGATAAGGTAAAATCGGGCGATGTGTTGGCCGAGATAGAAACTGACAAAGCCACTATGGATTTTGAATCATACCAGGATGGTACCCTTTTATACATTGGTATGGAAGAGGGGCAAGCCGCACCTGTTGATGCTGTTATTGCCGTAATTGGTAAAGAAGGCGAAGATTATAAAGCTTTACTTTCTGAAGGTGGCAATAGCGCTCCGGCAGAAACTAAAGAAGAAAAACCTGCTGCACAAGCAGACAAAGCTCCGGCTGCCACTCCTGCACCGGCCGCCAAGGTTGATCTTTCAACCATACCTGCCACTGTTATACGTATGCCCGCTTTGAGCGATACCATGACAGAGGGCGTTATTAATAAATGGAACTTTAAAGTTGGAGATAAGGTGAAATCTGACGACTCTTTAGCTGACGTTGAAACCGATAAGGCTACAATGGAGGTTGTTGGTTACGAAGCTGGTACCTTATTATATATTGGCCCTAAAGAAGGTGAAGCTGCCCCTGTTAACGGCATTATTGCTATTGTAGGTAAAGAAGGTACTGATATTACCCCTCTGTTACAAGATACAGGCGACGCTCCTGCCGCTGAAGCCAAACCTGTTGAAGGTGGCGAAGCTAAAGAGGCTGCTACAGCCGGTCAATCCGAAGAAACTTCTGCAGATGACAGCGACGACAGCCGCGTAAAAGCTTCTCCATTGGCCCGCAAAATGGCTAAAGACAAAGGTATCAACCTGAACGAGGTTAAAGGATCTGCAGAAGGTGGCCGTATTGTTAAAAAGGATATAGAAGATTACAAACCGGGTGCAGCCCCTGCTAAAGCAGCATCTGCAGAAGGTAAACCAGCTGCGGAAGGCGCACCGGCTAAAGAAGCGAAAGCGCCGATCACCCTGCCAACCTTTACCGGCGAAGAGAAATTTACCGAGCGCCCTGTTACACAAATGCGTAAGGCTATTAGCCGCCGCTTAAGCGAAAGCTTGTTTACCGCGCCGCATTTCTATGTAACCATGGCTATTGACATGGATCAGGCTATTGAAGCGCGTAACAAAATCAACGCTGTTGCTCCTGTTAAAATATCATTTAATGATTTTGTGGTTAAAGCTTGCGCTGTTGCCTTAAAACAACACCCTGCTATTAACTCATCATTCCAGGGCGATAAGATCCGTACTAACGAGCACGTAAACATTGGCGTTGCTGTAGCTGTTGACGAAGGCTTACTGGTTCCGGTTATTAAATTTGCTGATGGAAAATCATTAACCCATATTTCATTAGAGGTTAAGGATCTGGCCGGTAAATCAAAAAATAAAAAATTGCAGCCTGCCGAAATGGAAGGTTCAACTTTTACCATATCTAACTTAGGTATGTTTGGCGTTGACGAGTTTACTGCTATCATTAATACACCAAATGCTTGTATCTTAGCTGTTAGCGGTATCCAGGCTGTTCCGGTTGTTAAAAATGGCGCGGTTGTTCCGGGTAACGTAATGAAGGTTACTTTAAGCAGTGACCACCGTGTTGTTGACGGCGCATTGGCTGCCGCATTCCTTCAAACACTGAAATCATTGTTAGAAGAGCCGGTGAGACTGCTTATATAAGAAGCAAGAATTAAGATTCAAGAAATAAGAAATTATAGCGATGGTTTAAAACCCATCGCTATTTTTGTTTAGCGCATTATGGAAATTCACGACGATAAAATATTTACCAGCCAAAGTTTTGCTGCACAATTAAACCGCAGCGTTGAGTTCAATAACTGCACGTTTAAAAAGTGCGATTTAAAGGATAGCCAATTTATTCAATGCAAGTTTATTGATTGTGTTTTTGAAGACTGCGATCTCTCCATGATGAAGTGGGACCGATCTGCTATAAACAGTGCGTTATTTAAGCATTGCAAAATAATGGGTGTAAATTTTAGTCATTGCGATGATTTTCTATTCAGCGTTCAATTTGGGTCGTGCATTTTAGATTACTCATCTTTTATGGGGAAGAAGATGCCTAAAACTAATTTTATTAAAACATCCCTTAAAGAAACCACCTTTACCCAAGCCGACCTTAGCGGCTCCGTCTTTGACGAATGCGACCTGTTGGAAACGGTGTTCAGGCAAAGCAATTTGACATCTGTTAACTTCAGCACCTCTTATAATTTTATTATTGATCCGGAACTGAATACCCTGAACAAAGCCATTTTCGCTACACATAGCTTGCCGGGTTTGTTGTACAAGTATAATTTGAAGATTGTATAATTGTCTGAACTAAGATTTATAGGATTTAATGATCGCCATGATTATTAAAGCATTCCTATAATCCAATTAATCTTACAAATCATAGTCGGACGAAAAAAATTCTTTTAATCATGAAAATCATGGTTAGATTTGTCAATCCGTGAAGTTTTTTACCAAGCCAGTTAGACCCGATGACGCAGATGATGATGAACTGCTACAACGATATCGTAAAAGCGATGATCTGACCGTATTGGGTACGCTTTACCAAAAGTACATGCAATTGGTGTATGGTGTTTGTTTAAAATATTTAAAAGACGAAGAACTCTCGAAGGATGCTGTTATGGGCATTTTTGAAGAGTTGATAACCAAGGTAAAGCAGCACGACATAAAACAGTTCAGGAGTTGGTTGTATGTGCTGGCCCGCAATTATTGTTTAATGCAATTACGCAGCGGCAAAAAAATGGAAACAATTGGTCTGGACGACTTTATGGAATTTAACCCCGTTTTGCATCCTGATGATGAGAACAGGGAACAGGCGCTTACCGCTTTGGAAAAATGCATGGATAAATTAATACCCGCCCAACAACGAAGTGTTGATCTGTTTTATTTGAAACAGAAGTGCTACAAAGAAATTGCTGAGCTAACAGGCTTTACTCTTAACGAAGTGAAAAGCTATATACAAAACGGTAAACGTAACCTGAAGATTTGTTTAGAAAAGAAGAGTGGATACTAACAAGGCCGACATATTGCAAATCAAAAAGTATCTGGAAGGGAAGCTGGATGCCCGTGCCATGCATGAGCTGGAACGGCGTGCTCTTGGCGATCCTTTTTTGATGGATGCCTTGGAGGGTTTTGAAACAGCCGGTAATCAGGACAAGGCTGCTGCACAGCTTAACGTTACCTTACAAAAGCGTATTGAACGGCCGGAAGCCAAAGTTTTTACGCTAGGTCGTCTGGCGGTTGCGGCATCTGTTATTGCGGTATTAGGTGTAGGTGTTTGGCTGTTTAATTCGCGCCAGCCGGTAATACAACCCCAGGTTGCCGGCAATGCACCTGATAAAACTACGGTTGCGCCCTCACCTCAGGTTATTGAACCGCAGATCAGCATTAATAAAGACTCGCTATTAGCTGTAAATATTCCTAAAGCTGTTATACGCTCACCGCGAAGCTTTAAGAAAGCATACAGACACGCGGATGTACAAAGTGATGTTGGTGCATCTTCGGACGAAACAGCCGAAATTGCTTCGGCCTCCGGTATACCCGGTACAGGGACGTTAGAGGAAATGGCAATGAGATCACGCTCTAAAACAGATTCCGTGCCCCTGAACGAGCTTATTGTGGTTTCTATGGGTAGGCAACGCAGGGCAGATAAGGCTGGGGCTGTGAGTGCGCCAGTTGCCGCATCTGCTAAGATAATACAGGGAAAGGTTGTAAGCGCCTCAGATGGCGCGCCTTTAGCCGGTGTGACCGTTAGAGCAGGAGCTACAGGAACAGTTGCAGTAACCGGTGCAGATGGCGCTTATACGTTAAAGGCCGACAGTAATAATACTAACCTGACTTATAATTTTATAGGTTACCAAACTAAGAAGTTAGATGTTGACGGAAACGCTAAACCAAACATTGTAGCACTTGAACCTGAAAATGCTTCATTGAGTGAAGTGGTAGTTGTTAAAACGGTTGACAAAACGGGTGGTGCGCATCCAAAAAACGGATGGGAGAACTATCGAAAATACCTTAATGCCAACGCTGTTTCTCCCGATGGTAATAAAGGAACCTATAGGGTTAGTTTCACTGTTGAAAAAGACGGAACGTTGAGCAACTTTCAGATCAATAAGGCCGGAGACGATGCTGCGGGACAGAAAGCTATTCAGTTGATAAAAAATGGTCCCGAATGGATAGGTAACGGCAAGAAAGACGAAAAGAAAGTAATTACCCTTAAGTTTAAAGAGGCAGGCAATTAATGTCTGCCGCCATTTTTATTTTTTTCGGCGTACGCAAAAACCTTTTGCATTAACGGCGTAGTGCGGGCGCTAATATTCTGACGAATTTTTAATTCCTCCTGCGCAATTTCATAAAACACACCTTCAATTGCTTTTTGCGTAGCATAGTCTGCAATATCAGGGTTAAGCTTGGTTACCAACGGTATTTTATTGTAAGCATTAACAGCATCTGTATAGTAACGTGTTGCGCCTACTTTGTTTAAACTAACCTGTATAACAGGTTTAAATTTGCTTAACAGATCGGGCGTGGTGGTGCGTTTAAAATACTGTGTTGCTGCATCCTGGCTACCAAACAAAATGTTGGTAACGTCTTGCAAGGTCATTTGCTTCACCGCATTCACAAATATAGGTTTAGCCTGTTTGGCTGCATCTTCGGCAGCACGGTTAAGAGATAGTATCACATCATCAGCCAGTTTACCTAAACCAATGCTGCGTAGTGTACTTTCAGCTTTTCGGGCTTCGGGTGGGAATAATATTTTTACGGCTGCATTAGCAAAAAAACCGTCAACAGCCGAAAGCTCTGCAGTACTGTTGGTTGAGCCCTGCTCTAATGCTTGTTTTAAAGCGGTAGTGATCTCCAGCGTAGAGGGTTGTCCCTGTGAATTGATAACAGCGGTAGCGGCTTGTTGTGCAACATCGCATCCGCTAAACGGTAATGCAATCAACAATAATGGAAGCAACAGGTAAAAGTTTTTTTTCATACCCTTAAAACGCTTTTTGAAGCAAAGAGTTTTATACGCCGAAAACTCGCAATAACATAAATACCGTACCTGCTATTATTGCTGAAATAGGTATGGTAATAACCCAGGCCCACATTAACGGTATGGTTACACCCCAACGTACTGCTGATATACGTTTGGTTAAGCCAACACCAATAATTGAACCTGTAATGGTATGCGTGGTTGATACCGGGATACCAAAATGCTCAGTAATTTTAAGGGTAACGGCCGCAGCTGTTTCAGCGCTCACCCCTTCCAATGAGGTGATCTTGGTAATTTTGCTGCCCATGGTTTTAACAATTTTCCAGCCGCCGCTCATAGTGCCCAAAGCAATGGCAGAATAACAAGCTAACGGAATCCATTCAGGCATGGGTGCATCTTTAGCAATAACACCCTGGCTTACTACAGCAACAAATAAAATACCCATTACCTTTTGTGCATCATTTGTACCGTGAGCAAAGCTTAGTAATGCGGATGTGGCTAACTGTAAAACCTTGAACCAACGCTCGGCAGTAGCCGGCTTGGCATTTTTACATATCCACATAATTATTACCGTAATAATATAACCTATGGTTAAACCTATTACAGGCGCTAATACGATGTAAGAAATTATTGTGGTGATGTACTTCATGTTTACAGCATCAAGCGGAGCTGCACCCATATATAATGCATTCGTTATACCTGCACCTGCAAAGCCGCCAATTAACGTATGCGACGAACTTGAAGGAATACCAAACCACCAGGTTATTAAATTCCAGGTAATGGCTGCCAGTAAGCCGGCAAGTAGTACCTGAATGTTTACGTAATCCATTACTACAATTTTGGCAACTGTATTGGCCACTTTATGATCGGTAACAACAAAATATGCAAGAAAGTTAAACGCTGCAGCCCAAAGTACCGCCTGGAAAGGGGTTAACACTTTGGTTGATACTACTGTGGCTATTGAGTTGGCCGCATCATGGAAACCATTGGTATAATCAAATATTAACGCAAGGGCAACTACAATAACTAAAAGGGTGGTAACCATTTAATTTATAAAAAATTAGGCGTTTTTAACTAAAATGGATTCCATAACGTCGGCAGCGTCTTCGCACATATCGGTAGCTGTTTCTAAGGCCGCGTATATCTCTTTATATTTTATTAAGCGGATGGCATCTTTTTCGTAAAGGAACAAGTCTGCAACTGCACGGTCAAAAACATAGTCAGCCTGATTTTCAACGCTATTAATGCGGATGCAGGAATCAGCAATAGCACGTACATTGCGTAGGTCTTTTAATTCGCGTACTGCTTTTTCCAGTTCAGTACTGCCTTGCAATACCAATTCGCAAAGCTTACGTATATGGTCGTTATAATCGTCAATACGATAAAGGTTCATGCGGTTAGCGGCACCCTGTATATAATCGGCTACGTCGTCAATTGCGCTGGTAAGTGCGTGTATATCTTCGCGGTCAAAAGGAGTAATAAAGTTTTTGCCCAGCTCTAAAAATACCTGATGCGTAATTTCGTCGCCTTTATTTTCCAGCTTGTCAATTTGTTTGAATAGATCCTCTCGGGTTGCCGGGTTATTTGAGTTAACTGCCTCAACCAAAATGGTTGACATTACCACTGCATTGTTAGCGGCCTGTTCAAACAACGGAAAAAATACTTTTTTGTCTTTGGGTACAAAGTACTGGAATATACTGTTTAACGACATTTTAAATTAATTTGTGTCAAAGGTACATTTGCAATGTTAAGTTAATGTTAACTTTTTAATATTGGTAATGCGGGAAATGGTAACACTTGCTTAACTTTTTCTAAGGTAAAACCAAATGTTGAACCCAGGCCCTCAGTACTGCGCACATTAATGGTTTGCTGATGCGCCTCAATAATGTGCTTAACAATGGCTAACCCTAATCCTGATCCACCTATTTGCCTTGAACGGCTGGCGTCTGTACGGAAAAAACGTTCAAACAGGCGCGGCAAATATTTTTCTTCTATGCCAATGCCATCATCGGTAACTTCCACCAGAACCTGTTCATCCAGATCAAATAGGGTGACTGATGTTGTGCCGCCTTGCTTGCCATATTTAAACGAGTTATCTAACAGGTTAACCAATACCTGCGTTATTTTTTGCCTGTCGGCGTTAACCGTAGTTGGCTCGTCATACTTCTGCTTAAAGCTTATTTTTATGTGATGTTGTTTGGCTTTAATTTCCAGTGTTTCAATCACTTCTTTAATAAGATCGTTAATTTTAAACCTACTGTAGTTAATGGGCAATTCGCCCGATTCCAGTTTAGATATCTCATCCAGATCCTTAATTAAGTAACTCAGGCGGTCAACGTTCCGGGATGCCTTATCCAAAAACTGGCGCACCATTTCTTTATCTTCCAGGTCATCATCCTGAATGGCCTCAATGTAGCCTTGTATGGCAAAAAGGGGCGTCTTAAACTCGTGAGATATATTAGATAAAAAATCGCGGCGGAATTTCTCCTGCACTTTCAGCGCATCTATCTCGGTTTTTTTCAGGCGCGCCCATTCTTTCACTTCTTTCTCTACGTCATTAATAGGGTCGGCGCTGGTGTGTTCTCCAAGTGCATCGCGCAGGTCGCGCCCCAATTTAAGGTTATGAATGAGTTTATAGATCAGCTTTATTTTTGAGTAGATGTATTTCTCAATTAAGTAATAGAATACAATAAAGCTGGTAACAAAGGTGGCCAGGAAGGCTACCGACATGGCATAAAGGTCTTTTTGAAAATAGTAGTTAATGGCCGAAACCGTAACCGCTACAGCTGCTGCGTTAATGAGTATAAGTACCCTGAATTTCATACAATAAAAGTATGAAATTACTAACGGAATAATTTAAAGCTGTATTAAGCTAATGTTAAGTTTAAGAAGAGGTGTGTAGTGTAGTTACCGTTTGCGTAAATAATGGCTTTTTACCAAGCCGCCATGGTAGGTTTCGGTAGCAATGTGCTCAAACCTGAGTTCTGGCAGATCAGGCGTAAATAAAGGTATACCGGCTCCTAAAACTATAGGCACCCGGGTGATGATCATTTCGTCTATTTTATCGGCAGCCAGAAAAGTTTGTATGGTTTTACCGCCATCAACGTAAATGGTATTAATGCCCTTGGCATACAAGGTTTCTAATAGTTCATCGGTTGTATGACGTTTTATTAACTCAGCCTTACTGGCCCACTTGCCGGGTAGTTCTTTCCATGTATTACTCAGCACAAATACAGGTTTAGAGTAAAACCACTGCTCAAAGTCCATCACAATTTCGTAGGTGCTGCGGCCCATTAATATGCCATCAATGCGTTTCATAAACTCGCCAAAGCCGTAATCGTTACCATCCGGGTTGGGAATCTCGTTGAGCCAATCAATACCGCCGTCGGGTTTGGCAATGTAGCCGTCAATACTGGTTGCTATGTAAACGATGTTGGGCATATGGTCAATAATTAAAAACTAATCTCTAATTACTAATCAACTAATTAATCCACCACAGGCTCTATCCAATTGCCATCATCTTTAATGATGCCTATCAACTCATCCAACGCGTTCGCCGAGCTGATGTTCTTTTTAACGGCTTCCTTACCTCTATATAAAGTTATCTTGTCTACACCAGCACCCACATAGCCATAATCGGCATCGGCCATTTCGCCCGGGCCGTTTACTATACAGCCCATAATGCCAATTTTTAAGCCTTTAAGATGACTGGTACGGCTGCGGATCATTTGTGTGGTAATCATCAGATCAAACAGCGTTCGCCCACAGCTTGGGCAAGAGATGTATTCCGTTTTTGAGATGCGCGAACGCGTTGCCTGTAATATGCCAAATGCTGTGGATGTAATTGTTTTTACATCAACTTCAGGCGCATCTATCCAGATACCGTCGCCAAAACCGTCAACTAATAAAGCGCCTAAGTCAGTAGCTGAATAAAGCTGTAATAATGTGGCAGAACCAACTCTTTCGGACTTTCCGACTTCCGGACTTTCCGACTCAAGCGCATAGCTACGCTTAATGATCACCGGTACTTCTAAACCCAGCTCTTCCATTTTAAAGAAAAACGCGCGTTGATCGGCCATGCCGTGCAGTGCATCCGTCTCTAAAACAAAAACCAGTGAGTTATTAAATGGTAATGAGCCAAACGCTTCCGATTCAATATCAGCAGGCTTTATCCTAACCAGGTTTAATGCAGATGAACGGTTAACGTCGCCTAAAAATTCTTGCAAGGTAAACACCGGGTGGCAAAGCGTTTTAGTAGTTAGCTTTTGCCAGGTGGCATAATTATAAAGTTGCTTTAAGTTGCCCGGTAAATTGAACGACGGCAACTCATCAGCAAAATAAACAAAATCAACAGACTGCTCACCCATGTTGTATTTATCCAGTAAAGGCGAATAAATGTAACCCGCGTCATTCAAAATGGCAGGATCTTTCAAATTAGCTTTTGACAGATCAACCACTACACGCGGCACCATGTGTCCGCCAATAAATGCATTAGCTTCGTAAGTTTGGCGTTTTTTGTATTCGTAAGGACTATGAGCCCCCTCTAAATCTCCCCCTGTAGGGGAGACTTTTATACTTTCGGACTTTCCGTCTTTCGGACTTTCACCTTTTAGCCTTTGACTGTATCGTTCTACCAAAGCTCTTGCTACCGGTGCTTCAGCTTCAGGTTCTTCTGTTAGCGATACACGTACGGTATCGCCAAGGCCGTCTTCCAGTAAAGTACCTATCCCAACTGCCGATTTTATGCGCCCATCTTCGCCATCTCCGGCTTCGGTAACACCCAGGTGTAATGGGTAGTTCATACCTTCCGCAACCATGGTTTCCACCAATAAGCGGTAAGCCTGCACCATTACCTGCGGATTGCTTGACTTCATGGAGATAACCAGGTTATGGTAATTCAATGCCTCGCACATGCGCATAAATTCCATAGCCGACTCTACCATACCATGCGGTGTATCGCCATAGCGACTCATTATCCTGTCGCTTAACGAACCATGGTTAGTGCCTATACGCATTGCAGTGCCATACTCTTTGCAGATTTTAACCAAGGGCGCAAATTTTTGATAAATGCGCTCTAATTCAGCTTTGTACTCAAGGTCGGTGTAATCTATCTGATCAAATTTCTTTTTGTCGGCATAATTGCCAGGGTTAACCCGAACTTTCTCCACAATGCGCGCTGCAACTTCGGCAGCGTTTGGGGTAAAGTGTATATCAGCAACTAAGGGTGTGTTATAGCCGCGGTTACGCAGTTCTTTTTTTATTTCGGCGAGGTTTTGGGCTTCTTTTATGCTGGGCGCGGTGATACGCACCAACTCGCAACCGGCCTCTATCATCCTGATGGACTGTTCTACCGTACCGATGGTGTCCATGGTATCAGTAGTTGTCATGCTTTGTATTCGGATGGGATTATTGCCGCCCATGGCCAAATCGCCAATAAAAACCTCGCGCGTAACAAAGCGCGAGTATTCGGTTAACGAATTACAATAACGGCCGGGAAGTATGTTTGTGGTGGTTGTGCTCATGAAGTAACTTAATAGTGGCCTTTTAGGGAATATACGTAGATAGTAACGTCAATTACACCATAAATTATCCTATGCTCCTTATTTATCCTTCTTGACCATTTACCGGATAAATTATGTTTCAGTGCTTCGGATTTGCCTACTCCTGAAAAAGGTGTTGCAATGATTGACTGAAGTAGTTCTTTGATCTTGTTTTGTATTTTAATATTCCCGCTCCTTTGCCAATCGTTAAGATCAGCCAAAGCTTTCGGGTAAATATTATTTCCATAAATTTTCAACATCAACTTTAACACCTTTCCCGGCTTTAAGGTCTTCATCGCCCTGTTTGATCATTGCCACAAATTCCGGATCATACCCCTGCTTTTCTTCAGTGAATGATATTTTAAAAGCTTTCATAAAAGCCTTAAGGGCGGTAAGTTGCTCTTTGTTTTCAGGATGAACTATCAATGTTTCCATATTACAAAATTAACGCATTTTGAATAAAGATAGTTCTATTAGAATAATAATTAAAAGAGGGGGCGTTTGAAAGTTGCTATAGTAAATTCTTGGATGAGAAATAAGTTTAAACAGCAAACCGGTAATGCAGACTATTAAATCAACAATACCGGTTTGCAATTCCAAAAATGCTTGTTTAAGCAGCTTCGTCTTTGGTGTTGCGCACCAGGCCAATACCTGTTAAAAAGAATATAAGGCCGATGATGCCTATTACAGCCAGATTAAGCGCGTTGCCGCTGCGTTGTATAATCACTACTCCGGTATAAATAAGGCCAATAATGCCTAATAGCGTGAGTACTGTTCCAAAGGTCCGTTTAACGTTCATAACTTAAAAAATTAATCAGTACTTTTATAAACAAATTGCACTCCAATTCAATCCAATACTCCTAAACACATTAAAAAATTAATAAATGCAAAGTCAAATTGTATCCTTTATTTTAGTCTTTATCGTCTTGGCCGTGGTGTTTTCGTCATTTGTGACTGTAAAACAGGGCACCATTGCAGTAATTACTGTATTCGGGAAGTATCGGCGGATATTAACTCCAGGGCTTAATTTTAAGATACCCGTTATAGAGGCTATTCACTCCAAAATATCTATACAGAACCGCTCGGTAGAGTTGGAGTTTCAAGCCGTTACTTTTGACCAGGCTAATGTGTATTTCAAAGCCATGCTGCTCTTCTCGGTGTTGGATCAAAACGAGGAAACCATAAAAAACGTGGCCTTTAAGTTTGTTGATGAGCGCAATTTAATGCAGGCTTTGATCCGTACGGTAGAAGGTTCTATTCGTGCCTTTGTTGCAACTAAACGCCAATCAGAAGTATTGATATTGCGCCGCGAAATTGTAGAACATGTTAAAGAACAATTAGATAATATTTTAGAAACATGGGGTTACCATTTACAGGACCTTCAGTTAAATGACATTACATTTGATGATGTGATCATGAAGTCTATGAGCCAGGTGGTGGCATCAAACAACCTTAAGGCCGCTGCTGAAAATGAAGGCCAGGCATTGTTGATCACCAAGACAAAAGCCGCAGAGGCCGAAGGTAACGCCATTAAAATATCTGCCGAGGCGGAGCGCCAGGCATCACAACTGCGCGGACAAGGTGTGGCACTGTTCCGTCAGGAAGTGGCCAAGGGTATGAGCGCTGCTGCTAAGGAAATGGAGCAGGCCCACATGGATACCTCTGTAATACTATTCACCATGTGGACGGAATCGATCAAGCACTTTGCTGAAAATTCTGATGGCAACGTAATATTTCTGGATGGCTCAACAGACTCCATGCAACAAACCATGAAGCAATTGATGAGTTTGAATGTTATGCAGCAGGTGGATAAGGGAAAGAAATAATAGTCTTAGGTTGATATTCGACCGTTATCAATATAAAACAACCATTGTATGAATAACGCGGGTTAGCGTTGTTTCAACAATGGTTGTTTTTTTAAAAGTCATAGTGTTCCCGTTAGTGGGTAGGCTTCACTTTAGCATCGGCTTCCGACGGAGCCCTTTCATGTTCGCCGGGTGTACTGGGTGTAGTTGAAGGGTGAGCTTCATGATTTTCGCTGCTATGCGCACCCGGTTTAGATGGTAACAGCCCTCTATCTTCTAACTGCTGACTGTATGTTCTCTTATCTTGATTGGCTAAACCGTCGCCGGTTCCATTCAGTATATTTTGCTTTACGCCATCTCCGGTACCATTTGAACCTGATTGGCCAATTTGTTGGGTACTTGGGCGTTGGGTGCTGCTTGACTTGCCGGTTGTACTTTGAGCAGCGGCTGTAACCACAAATGCGCTTATCGCTATAACGGATAATGTTATCTTTTTCATAATAGTTTTAAATATGGTAACCAATTTAAATGCAATATGGTTTAATTAATTGGGAATTTTAAACCGCGCTAAATTATCCATAAATACGGCAACGTTCGTATTTAATAAAATGTGTACATTTGCACCATCATGAATATTACTGCAATACAATAATACTTCGGCCCCAAGGCAAGGCATCTCCCAGATAGCCGGATCGGAGTATTCCGTTTAATTAACTAAAATTATTTATCGAATGTCATGTCAGCTTTTTGCTGTGTGCTTGTGTAAGTTTGTCACGCCGTTAAGCTTTTGTTAACTTGGCATTCCCATTGATAGAATCATTACTGAATGAGAAAGAAATTTTTTGATACTGCTGTAAAGCAGGAGCGCGCTGTGTTAGTTGGTGTTATTACCGCCAATGAAACTGAGGAACGTGCTAAAGAATATTTAGAAGAACTGGCATTTTTAGTTGAAACTGCCGGTGCAAAAACCGAAAAGGTTTTTACCCAAAAGTTGCAGAAACCAGATAGGGCCACATTTGTAGGCTCCGGTAGGTTAGAAGATATTAAAGCTTATGTAAAAGCAGAAGAGATAGATATGGTGGTGTTTGATGATGAGTTAACACCATCTCAACTGCGCAATATTGAGAACGAACTACAGGTAAAGATACTTGACCGAAACAACCTGATATTAGACATTTTTGCAAACCGCGCGCAAACCGCGCAGGCTAAAACCCAGGTTGAACTGGCTCAGTTACAATACTTGTTGCCACGCCTTACCCGGTTATGGACGCACTTAGAGCGCCAGAAAGGTGGTATTGGTATGCGTGGCCCGGGTGAGAGCCAGATAGAGACTGACCGTAGGTTGATCTTAAACAAAATTACTTTGCTTAAAGATAAATTAAAGCAGATTGACAAGCAGAACGAAACGCAGCGCAAAAACCGTCATCAACTAATACGCGTGGCATTGGTTGGGTATACCAACGTTGGTAAGTCAACCATTATGAACATGCTGTCAAAATCTGATGTGTTTGCCGAGAACAAGCTTTTTGCAACATTGGATACAACGGTTAGAAAAGTGGTGATAGAAAACGTGCCTTTTCTATTGTCAGATACGGTTGGTTTCATCCGGAAGTTACCGCATGATCTGGTAGAGTGTTTCAAATCAACGTTAGATGAAGTGCGCGAGGCAGATATTTTAATTCATGTGGTTGATGTATCCCATCCAAGTTTTGAAGATCATATACGGGCCGTTAATGATACATTACGGGAGTTGGGCGCATTGGATAAGCAAACCATTATGGTGTTTAATAAAATTGATGCTTACCAACCCGTGCAAATTCACAGCGAAGATGAGGTTCATGAAATGAAGCTTGACGACTTTAAACACAGCTGGATGGCCAAAAACAATAGTCCGGCTATATTTATTTCAGCTACCGAACGCGAGAATATTGATGAGTTCAGGAGTTTGATATACGACATGGTGAAGGATATTCATACCAAAAGGTATCCGTATGACCATTTGCTTTATTAAGGTAGAAGCAAGAGTTGAGAAGCAAGAATTAAGAGCGATGGAATTTTTCTATCGCTCTTTTTATTTAAGTTAGTGTGTCTGTCTATAAATGCACTTATAATCTGCCCATCCGCACATCTGCAATTTGCACATCCGCTCATCCGCAAGTCATATCGTCAATTAATATTCAATCATCTGCATTAAAAAATTAAATTTGCGGTTGCAAATAAACAGCCAATTGGAAAGAACATTAATTATAGGAACACGCGGCAGCGAACTTGCGCTGTGGCAGGCAAACTTTGTGAAAGATAGCTTGGCAAACATCAACGTTAAAGCTGAACTTAAAATTATTAAAACGCAGGGCGACCGGATCCTAAATTTGAGTTTTGATAAACTGGAAGGTAAGGGCTTCTTCACCAAAGAATTAGAAGAAGAGTTATTGGCAGGTACTATTGACCTTGCCGTACACTCACATAAGGATCTTCCAACCGAAAATCCACCGGGGTTGACTATTGCTGCAGTTTCTGAGCGTGAAGACCCTTCTGAGTTGTTGCTTATTTTAAAAGATTGTGTTGACGTTAAGCAAAAGCTTTCTGTAAAGTTTGGTGGCATAGTAGGTACCTCGTCTAACAGGCGTAAGGCGCAGTTGCTGGCTTATCGTCCTGATCTGGAGATTGAAGAATTGCGTGGTAACGTGCCTACCCGCATCCAAAAACTCCGAGACGAAAGCTATGATGCCATTATGCTGGCCAAAGCAGGGGTGCACCGCTTAGGAATTGACCTGAGCGAGTTCCATGTTGAAGAGTTAACACCTAACGAATTGATACCGGCTCCTGCACAAGGTGCCTTGGCAATACAAATACGCGAGAACGACACCGAACTTTACCAAACGCTGCAGGCGCTGCACCATCCTGATGTTGCCGAAGAGCTGGCTGTTGAGCGCACCGTATTAAAAATGTTTGGAGGTGGTTGTCATTTGCCTTTAGGCGTTTATTGCCGCAAGGAAGACGGACAATTCCAGGTGTTTGCATCAAAAGCTGATGAGGCGGATGAATTTCCGGACAGATTGTTCATAGAAGCTGCCACTACCAATGGTTTGGCTCAAAAGGTAATCAGCTATTTTGCAAAAGACAGGAAAATGCCTTCAACCGTGTTTATCTCCCGCGAGGTTTCTGAACAAAGCTACTTCCGCAGGGCATTGGCTAAACATAATATAGTTATTGAGGGGCGTTCGCTTATACGCACGGTGCCTATCATCACCAAAATAGATTCATACATATTTAAGCATGTAGACTGGCTGTTTTTTAGCAGTAAGAATGCAATTGAGTATTTTTTTCAGTTGGAGCCGCAATTACCTAAGGATGTTAAATTTGGTGTAGTAGGAGCCGGATCTGAAGAGATGTTGCGTAGAAAAGGTTATTTTACCAATTATGCAGGTGTAGGCAATGATACTACTGATATAGCAGAAGAATTTGCCAAGTTGGTGAAAGCAGGCGATACGGTGATGTTCCCGGGCGCTAAAGAATCTTTAAGAACAATACAAAAAGGTCTTTCTGCCGATGTGAAGGTGATTGATCTCCCAATTTATGAAACTGTATTGGAAGACGAAGTAGAGCCAACAGGAGCTGAAGTGTTAGTATTTACCAGTCCGTCAAACGTTGACGCTTATTTTGTTGACAACCTGCTTGATCCTTATCAAAAAGTAATAGCCATAGGCAAATCAACCGGACAAAAATTTGATGAGATGGGCGTGAAATATAAACTCCCTTTCTCGCCGGACGAAGTTGGTTTAGCTGAGGCAGTGTTTGGAATGCCCCCCGGCCCCCTAAAGGGGGAGTAGTTTTTGGGGGTAATAGATATAAAATTAGAAAAATTAAACTCCCCCTTTAGGGGGTTGGGGGGCTAATGTTACAACGACCAAGAAGAAATAGAAAAAGTGAGGTGATACGCCAAATGGTGCAGGAAACGCACATTAGCGCGGCTAACCTTATATTTCCGCTGTTTATAGTGGAGGGTAATAACCAGAAGGTGGAGGTTGCCTCCATGCCGGGCATGTACCGTTATTCTATAGATAACCTGCTGCGCGAGATTGAAAGCTGCCTTAAGCTGGGTTTGTATTCTTTTGATCTGTTCCCAAATGTTGGTGAAGAATTAAAAGATAAATATGCTACCGAAAGCTACCGCGACGAAACCTTATACCTACGTGCCATACGTGAGGTAAGAAAAAACTTCCCGGAGGCCTGCATAGTTACCGATGTAGCAATGGACCCATACAGTATTGACGGGCACGACGGTATTGTTGAGGACGGTGTAATATTGAACGATGAAACGCTGGAAGTTTTAGGCAAAATGGCTTTGGCTCATGCGCAAAGTGGCGCTGATATAATAGCGCCAAGCGATATGATGGATGGCCGTGTGGGGTATATCCGTAATGTGCTGGATGATAATGGCTTCAAAAATGTTTCCATCATGTCATACACTGCCAAATACGCCAGCGCGTTTTATGGTCCGTTTAGAGATGCTTTGAATTCGGCGCCAAAGTTTGGCGATAAGAAAACCTATCAAATGAATCCAGCTAATCAGCAGGAAGCCTTGATCGAATCGAGACTAGATGAGACTGAAGGTGCGGATTTCCTGATGGTAAAACCGGCATTGGCTTATCTGGATGTAATTAAATTATTGAAAGACAATACGCAATTGCCGGTTGCAGCGTATAATGTAAGCGGCGAATACGCTATGCTTAAAGCCGCCGTACGCAATGGCTGGTTAAACGAGCAACGCGCCGTAACCGAAGTTCTGATGGGCATACGCAGAGCAGGAGCCACTGCTATATTGACCTATCACGCTAAAGAAGTGTTGGAGAATAAATGGTTATAGGCCCCCTAACCCCCTGAAGGGGGAACAATGGTGGGTAAGTTTAAAATATTTGTAAAAATCAAACTCCCCCTTTAGGGGGTTGGGGGGCTAATGTTAGACAGTATAAAAAAGATGTTCTCGGGAGAGGAAGATGCGCCGGTTAATACCACAGGTAAACCGGATATCAGCAGGGAGAAATCGGCAGAGCTATATGCAAAGGCCAAAACCTTTTTTCCGGGTGGAGTTAACTCGCCGGTAAGGGCATTTAAATCTGTTCACGGAACGCCGTTGTTTATCAAAAAAGGTGACGGTTGCCGTTTATGGGATGCCGACGATAACGAGTTTATTGACTATTGCTGCTCATGGGGACCGCTTATTTTGGGTCATAACCATCCGAAGGTTAAAGACAAAGTGATTGAGGTAATGCAGAACGGCATGTCATTCGGCGCGCCTACTGCATTGGAAAATGAACTGGCCGAACTCATCCTTAAAAACAACAAATACATACAAAAACTGCGTTTTGTAAGCTCGGGTACAGAAGCGGTTATGTCGGCCATCAGGCTGGCGCGCGGTTATACTAAACGCGATAAGATATTAAAGTTTGAGGGCTGCTACCATGGCCACTCAGATTCATTACTGGTTAAAGCGGGCTCGGGGTTGGTTACCTTTGGCGAAACCTCATCAGCTGGTGTACCAAAAGCGTTTGCTGATGAAACTATTGTTATCGGCTTAAATGATGTTGATGCATTAAACAAAGCCTTTTCTGATTTTAAAGACCAGATTGCGGCTGTAATTATTGAACCTGTACCGGCTAACAACGGCCTGCTGCTGCAAACTAAAGAATACCTGCAAACTCTTAGGGATGTTTGTACTGCAAATGGTACCTTGTTAATATTTGATGAAGTGATATCGGGCTTCCGCGTAGGCTTTGAAGGTGCTGCTGGCTATTACCAGATACAACCGGATATTATTACCTATGGTAAAATTATAGGTGGCGGTTTGCCTGTAGGTATGTACGGAGCGTCGGCAGAGATCATGAGTCATGTATCGCCTGATGGTGGCGTATACCAGGCGGGCACGCTTTCGGGCAATCCGGTTGCCATGGCTGCGGGTATTGCTCAACTTACTGAGTTATTGCGCTCAGGCTTTTATAAAGACCTGAATAATAAAACACAGGAGTTTGTTGATGCCATACAGCGTTTTGCAACTGCGCGTAGCTATAAGTTCAAAGTATTTAGCATTGGTTCCATTTTCTGGTTCGCGTTTACTGATAAGGCTGCCATTACTAAAGCTGAGGAAATTGATCCGGCCAGCATGGAGAAATTCAAAGTAATGCACCGTGAATTAATTAACCGTGGCATATACCTGGGCCCGTCTGGATATGAGGTTGGTTTTATATCAGCAGCTCATAATAAGATTGATCTGGAAAAAACAAAAAGAGCTATATTTGATAGTTTAGATCTGGTATTTAAAAAATAAATTCCCCCTTCAGGGGGTTAGGGGGTATGAAGAGACCATTAGTGATATTTTACGCTGTTATAATTTACGCCGCGGCAGAGGTGCTGTGGTGGGGTTATATGCTGGTTAAGATGCAGCCCGAGCGTTTAGGGATGATTTTGTGCGAAGGAATGATGTTTGGTCTGGTGCTTTTAGCCGGAGCGTTTTACCTGCATAAATCGCTTAACAGGGAGCGTACATTGGCAGAGCAGAAAAAGAACTTCCTGCTTTCGGTAACACACGAGTTAAAATCGCCGTTGGCTTCAATTAAGTTGCTGCTGCAAACCATCCAAAAGCGCGACCTCAGTAAAGCCCAGATATTGGATTTTATAGATAAATCGCTACTGGATATTGAGCGTTTGGATGATATGGTGGAGAATATGCTGTTAGCTGCCAAAATTGAGAACAGCTCATATACCTTCCCTAAGGCCAATTTTAACTTATCTGTATTGGTAGATAGCATTGTTAACCGTTTACAGATAACCAAATGCGACGGCAATCAGCAAATTATTGACGCCGAAATAGAACCAAAGATTGAAATTACAGGCGATAAGTTTGCGCTAACATCAGTAGTTACTAACCTGATAGAGAATGCAATTAAATACTCTAAACCTTGCGAAACGGTTGTGGTAAAACTGTTTGCTAAGGATGGTAGAATACATTTCCAGGTGGCAGATCATGGCATTGGCATAGCCGATCCGGAAAAAAGCAGAATTTTTGACAGGTTTTATCGCGTGGGAAGTGAAGATACGCGCAATACAAAAGGTACGGGTTTAGGCTTGTATATAGTAAAACAGGTACTTGACCGGCATGAGGCCAGTATAAAGGTGAAGGATAATCGCCCTGTAGGAAGTATTTTTGAGGTTACATTCGGGTAGATATGACAATGGGATTGCAGGGATAAATGCTATTTTTGGTAACTCTGCACGATTATTGATGAGGAGGGTTTGAATATTGAATGTCATGCTGAACATATTTCAGCACCTCACCGGAAAGGTAGAAGCGATTAGTGTATGAGATGCCGAAAAAGGCTCGGCATGACGTTAAGAAAATTTTACTGCATAAATACACTCACAATGCAAACCAAAAAAAGAATTCTGTTAGCCGAAGATGAAGAACATCTTTTAGAGGCTATAAAACTTAACCTTGAGCTGGAAGGCTACAAGGTATCAACTGCCAACAACGGTAAAAAAGCATTACAAATATTTAAAGAGGAACGTTTCAACCTGGTTATTCTGGATGTTATGATGCCTGAGATAGATGGCTTTGTGGTGGCCGAAACCATCCGCCTGGAAAACTCTGAGGTGCCTATCATGTTTCTTACTGCCAAGAATACCAATGAAGATAAAATTTCAGGTCTGAAAAAAGGTGCTGATGATTACCTGACCAAGCCTTTCAATCTGGAAGAGTTAATTCTGCGTGTAAATAACCTGGTGAAACGCAGCTTAAAAGGCGACGACCTAAAAGAGTTCAATAGCTATAAAATTGGCGATAAAACAATTCATTTCAACTCTTTCGAACTGGTTAACGAGGATGGTTCTATAACAGCCTTAACCAAAAAAGAAACTATGCTGTTAAAGTTGCTGATAGAGCGTCGTAACGAAGCTGTATCGCGCGAGCAGATATTGGAAACCGTTTGGAACTATGACGTTTATCCGTCGACCCGCACAATAGATAATTTTATCCTGACCTTCCGTAAGTATTTTGAACCCGATCCTAAAAACCCGGTTTACTTCCACTCTATACGTGGTGTAGGCTATAAATTCACAGATCAGCATTAATGTTCACCGGTAGGGCACGTGTACTTGTAATAGGAGCATTTGTAATTTTATTGGGCTTTGCGCTGCAATGGCGCGTTTACGAGTTGGTAGCCATTATTGTAATGTTTATCGGCTTGTTAATTTGGGGCTACTTTAAAGAAGGCACCGTTATAATGGCGGCAAAAGCTTTTCATAAAAAAGATTATGATAAAGCCGAGCGCCTGTTAAATGATATCCACCGGCCGGATTGGCTAAGCAAACAGCGTCGCGGCTTTTACGAGTTTATAATGGGGGGCATCAACTTGCAGCGTCAGGATTATCAAACTGCTGAGCACCATTATGAACTGGCAGCGCAGTTTCCGCTGCGGTCGGCTAATGACCACGTAGCCGCTTTGGTGCATGTGGCTAACATTAACATAAGGTTTGGTAATTTTGAAAAAGCAAAAGCTTACCTCAAATTAGCAGATCAGC
This sequence comes from Mucilaginibacter auburnensis, assembly GCF_002797815.1. NCBI lineage: Bacteria > Pseudomonadati > Bacteroidota > Sphingobacteriia > Sphingobacteriales > Sphingobacteriaceae > Mucilaginibacter > Mucilaginibacter auburnensis. The sequence continues at coordinate 1,318,424 of NZ_PGFJ01000002.1, read as the reverse complement.
ACGAAGAAAAAACAACCGCCAAGATGAAGGAAGTGATTAACAAGCTTCATCAGGAGTTGGACGGACGGTAAGAGATAGAAGTAAGAGTTAAGAGGCAAGAATTAAGAGGCAACTAAGACAAACGGATTATAAATTAAAGCAGAGAATCAATTGCAATTAAAGCGATAAGACATCTTAACTCTTATCTCTTAATTCTTGGTTCTAAAAAAATATGAGAGATTCACTACTAATAAAAGCAGCATTTTCTGAGGCCACCGAGCGCCCACCTGTATGGATGATGCGCCAGGCCGGCCGTTTCATGAAAGAATATTGGGATATTAAAAACAAATATTCTTTCCTTGAGATGTGCAAAACCCCGGAGATTGCTGCCGATGTTACCATGCTCCCGGTTGACCTGTTGGGTATTGATGGCGCTATTTTATTTTCGGACATATTGGTGACCGGCGAGGCCATGGGTGGCGACTTGAGCTTTGAGGCCAATATTGGTCCAAGGTTTGCCAACCCGGTACGTACTAAAGCAGACGTTGATAATCTGAATGTTGATTGCATTGACAAGCTGCAATATGTTGCTGATGCCATCAAAGTAATTAAGCAACGTTTAAATGGTAGTATACCGCTGATAGGGTTTGCCGGAGCCCCGTTCACTGTAATGAGCTATTTGGTTGAGGGTGGATCATCAAAAGATTTTAAACGCACCAAACTGATGTTACATAATGAGCCCGAGCTGGCGCATCAGTTATTATCAAAAATTGCTGCAGTCACGGCCGATTACCTGAACATGCAGATAGCAGCAGGTGTAAACGCTGTGCAAATATTTGATAGCTGGGCACAAGCTTTGGCATGGGATGACTACAAAGAATTCTCTCATCGCTACATTGCCGAAATTATCAGCAAACTGAACAGAAAAGATATTCCGGTTATATCCTTCTGCAAAGGTAGTTCGGTATTTGCACCGCTAATGGCTGAGGCAAAGCCTGATGTGGTGTCAATAGACTGGAACGTTGACCTGTTAGACATTAAAAAACGTTTACCGCAGGGCGTTGCCGTACAAGGCAACCTTGATCCGCATATTTTGTATGCTGATAAAAAGGTAATTAAAGAACGCATTTATCGCTTGTTCGACAGAATGAAAGGCGAGAACGGCTTCATCTTCAACCTGGGCCACGGCATTATGCCTGATATCCCGTTTGATAATGTGAAGTATGCGGTAGAGATAATAAAAGAATATCGTAATTAATAAAACTCGTCATTGCGAGGTACGAAGCAATCTCAAACTATGCACTGCCGTTTTGCATATATGAGGTTGCTTCATTTTCATTATAACAGAAGTAAAGGCACCGGGCAATGTACCAATACATCCTTTCCATACACATCATTTTTGTAGTCTGCTGGATGGCGGGGCTGTTTTATATGGTGCGCCTATTTATCTACCACACCGAGGCTCAAGCCAAACCAGAACCCGACCGCACCATCCTTTCCAAACAGTTTGAAATAATGGAGAGCAAACTATGGTGGATCATCACCACGCCATCCATGTACATTGTGATATTGGCCGGCGCTACCATGCTACATTTGGTGCCTGCGTGGTTTCAGCAGGGGTGGATGCACATTAAACTGGCATTCGTTATTGGCTTGATCATCTACCATTTTATCTGCCAGAAAAAAATGATGCAGATGCGCAAAGGTATTTACACCTGGACCTCCACTCAATTGCGTTTATGGAATGAGTTAGCTACGCTGTTTTTATTTGCCATTGTTTTTTTGGTGGTTTTAAAAAGCGCGCTTAACTGGGTGTTTGGTGTAGTGGGAATATTTGCAATCGGAATTGTTTTAATGATGGCGGTTAAAATATATAAGCGTTTCCGCGAAAAGAAATAACCATGTAATAAGGTGAGGCAAAGCATCGTTTACAATTTTTAATACCTATTTTTGCATCAATGAAAGGCTCAAAATTTTTATTAGGATTACTGGCATTAGGATTATTGGTATTTTTTGCTGCCGATGCTAACGCGCAATGCGCCATGTGTACTGCAACCGTTGAAACCAACAAAGCCAGTGGCAGCGGCGCTACCAATGGTTTAAACAACGGCATAATGTACCTTTTAGCAGCTCCTTACCTGGCTGTTGCTATTGTGGGTTACATCTGGTATAAAAAATACCGCAAAAAAGATGTAACGCTTGAAATGCGTAACGAGAAGCTGCATTTAAATTAAGCTGTAGATAAGCTACGCGCAAGCATAAACGTTTGCTTTGCTATGAGCACATCCGTCAATATCCTATTTAATACCTATGATAAAACAGGATACGTTTGATTTTTTAGCCGAACTGGCTGATAACAATAACCGCGAGTGGTTTATGGACAACAAAGTTCGCCATGATGCCGCTCGCCAGAATGTTATTGATTTCGCTGCCGAACTGATACAACAACTGCATAAGGTAGACTCGGCTATCTCTCCCGATCTTGATCCTAAAAAGTGTGTATTGCGTATTTATCGCGATATCCGCTTCAGTAAAAATAAAACACCTTACAAAAATAATTTTGGCATAAGTTTGCCTACAACTGGCGTTAAAGCCGGTGGCGCTGAGTATTACTTCCAGGTGCAGCCGGGCAAATCATTTATAGCCGGTGGGTACTGGATGCCCGAGGCGCCGCATTTAAAAGCCATCCGTCAGGAAATTGATTACAACGGCAAAGACCTTACAGCTATAATTGACCACCCGGAGTTTATAAAACTATTCGGCAACTTCCGGGATCAGGAGAAACTTAAAACCCTGCCCAAGGGTTACACAGAGGATAATGAACATATTGATTTGTTAAAACTGAAAAGTTTTATAGTTTGGCATGAGCTAAAAGATAAAGAGCTGACCAAACCGGGTATTATCAATAAAATTTCCGGCGTGTGCGAAAAAATCCAACCGCTTAACGTGTTTCTGCGGAATGCAATTGTTTAACAGATAATTATAAAACTATGAAGATAAAGTATTTTGTTTTGGCTGCCGTTTTAGGTACAACGTTACACTCGTGCGTGGTGCTGTCGCCAAAAAAATACAAGGGTTTGCTGGCCCAACGCGACTCGCTGACCGCACGTACCGGTACTTTGGAAGACCAGGTTGGTGGTTTGGAAGGCGACACTGCCAAGCTGCACCGTGATATTGCAACCCTCCGCCGTGATTTGGCGGCATTGCAAGGCAGCTATAATTCGTTAAATGACAAATATGGTGCTTTGAGTACCAACTACAATACTTCTACCTCAAAGGTCAGTCAGCTATCTGCCGATCTGCAAAAACGTGAGCAGCGACTAAAAGAGGTGGAAGATATTCTGAAAAAGCGCGATGAGGCCACCAATGCTTTAAAAGAAAAACTACAAAAAGCACTGCTTGGCTTTCAGCAAAATGGCTTAACGGTTGATATCCGTAACGGTAAAGTTTATGTATCATTAACTGATAAATTGTTGTTCCCATCAGGCAGTATTATAATTGACGAAAAAGGCAAGGCGGCTCTGAAACAATTGGCTGCTGTATTACAAAAAGAACCTGATATCAACATGTCTGTTGAAGGGCACACTGATAACAAGAAGATCATTAACCTTGGCCAGATCAAGGATAACTGGGACCTGAGCGTATTGCGCGCTACGTCGGTAACCCGCTATTTAATTGATGTAGAAAAGATAGCGCCGCAACGTTTAACAGCCACGGGTAGAGGGGAGTTTCAGCCTATTGATAACGCTAATACACCCGAAGCGCTATCAAGAAACAGACGGATAGAAATTGTACTGAGTCCGAAACTGGATGAGTTGTATAATTTGATAACGAAGTAAAAGCAAAGGCCCCGATAGGGGCCTTTTACGTTTGTTGTCATTTCGATTGTGTGTAATGGCATGCCGAAAAACCGGGCCATGCGTAAAGGCCTTGAGCGGGGAAGTTTTTTTTCGGCTTGATTTTTTGGTTATTTTTTTATCAAGAAAAAAGTAACAGCATCCGCGGCGATTGAGCGGTAATGAAGCGACAAGCTGAGTGCTAAGTCAACATGGTTATCCCGTTTTATTCTGTGAAATTAGCTCTCCTAAAACGGACTTTTAAAATCCTTAAATTCAGGTAGTATGTCATCCTTTGGAGATATTAATGCATCGGCAGCAGTTACACCCCAATCAATGTTCAAAGCAGGGTCATTCCATTTAACGCCTATCTCGCATTCTTTGCTGTAATAATCATCAACCTTGTAGGCAAATATGGTATCGTCTTCTAAAGCGATAAAGCCATGTAAAAAGCCATGTGGTATAAGCAGTTGCAATTGGTTTTCGCTGCTCAGCTCAAAAGTTTCATATTGTCCGTAAGTAGGTGAGCCGGTACGAATATCAACTGCTACGTCCATCACCCGGCCTTTTATTACACGTACCAGTTTTGCCTGTGCATGCGGGTTGGATTGCCCGTGCAAGCCTCTCACGCTGTTTTTGCATGATACGGATTGGTTGTCCTGTACAAAATCAATGTCAATACCTGCATCAGCAAATTTGGTTTTGCTGTAACTCTCAAAAAAATAACCACGACTATCTGTAAATATTTGCGGTTCTATCAGCAACAGGCCTTCTATAGCGGTTTTGGTTATCTTCATCAAATTATACGGTTTGCATTAATGTATTAAATAATACAAATTGGTTTTCAAATTGTTGGTAATGAATGGCCTGTAGTGCCTGCAAATGTTGTTCGGCAAAACGCTTGTAATGCTCACGGCTATCTGCAAAATATTGCACGCAGTAGGTAACGCCCTCATTAGGCGAATCTAAAACGTTGAGTATGGTATAGCGGTTAAAATGGCCGGTAGCCATCACTTTCGGGATGTATTGCTCCTGCATCCAGTTGAGCCATTGCCTGTGAACGGCCTCATCAACAATAATAGTTTCGTTGTAAACGATCATGCCGCAAAAGTACGCATTTACAGGTTCTCGGCATTATCGCCGCGCAATATCCTGAAACGTTTTCTGGCATCGTTTATCCACAAACTACCGGCATAGTCGGTAATTATTTTTTGATACAACGCTTTGGCCTGTTCTTTATCGTTTAGCTGATTGTCATAAATATCGGCAACCATATATACGGCGTCATCGGCCCAAAGGTCGGTTGGGTGTTCGGTATATATTTTTTTAAGATGCGTTATCGCCTCGTTATAGTTTTTCTGCTGGATATAAATGCGGGCCTTCGCCATGGAGATATCATCAGCCAAAATATTGTCAGGATAAAGCACATTAATGCTGTCTAAAACCACCATGGCCTTTTCGGGTTGTTCTGCAAATATCAGCTTATCAGCCCTGGCATAAACCTTTAATGCATTACCCGCGCTATCAGCAGCAAGGTTATCAGTAACCAATAACGAAAGGTTCAATGCGTCATTAGCTATCAGTTGTGATGTGGCCGACTTCAATACCGTAAGCTGGCCTTTGGCAAATTCAAAATCGCCGGTGTAATAGGAGAATTTTGCATTTCTGAACTTAGCATCCTGCCCGGCATTGGTGTTTTGGTTATCCTTTTCAACCTGGCTGTATAATAATGTTGCTTCCCAGGGCTGGTTGTTAAGCAGGTAAACATCACCCAGATCCAGTTTGCACGATGCCAGTAATTCTTTCCTCAAGTTAGGTATGGCAGTAGCTTCTTCCAATATTTTCTGCGCATCGTCTAACTTATGTAGTTTGAAGGCCTGTAGCCTGGCAAGGCGCTGCATGGCATAGGTTGTTGATTGAGTACGCCCCAACTCATTTAGCAGATCGAGGTAGTCTTTTTCCAATCCTATCAAATCATCATAAACATATTTTCCGGTGGTAACCTTCAGGTTTTTAGCGTCTATCAGCTCAATTTTGGCCGATGTATACCATGGAGAGCTTTTACCCTTGCTGATGATAAATTCATAACCACGTATAGCGGTATCATAAGCCTCATCAATAACTAACGTACGGCAAAGGTCGTAAACATCGCTGCCATCGCTATTGGTACGGCGGCTAAGCGCCAGTGCCTGGTTCAGCGCCTGGTCATACTCCTTTTGCTGCATGTACATCCATGTAAGCATATTGATGAAAACCGTTTGGTCCGGAGCTTTTTGTATCCGTTTTAATAAGGCGGTACGCAAAAGGTCGTAATCTGCATCATCTTCATATACGGTTGATAAGGTGTATTGTGCCTGCGCTAAGTAGCCAGGGTTGGCAGGCAGAAAGTTCAAAAACTCTTCGGTAATATTTTCTTTATCGCGTTTGTAGCGGTAAAGGGTAATTAGCTCATTAGCAAAAAGATCCTCTTTGCCTAACTTCTTCCGTCCCTGTAAAAAGGTTTTAATGGCATAATCTGTGTTGCCTCCCTGATAAAACAGCGATGCCAGGTTGCTTATTTCGGGCGCGCTGGCAGGCAGGTTTTTTAACAGATCTTCGTATACTGCTTTGGCCTTTTCTGCGTCGCCTTTTTTGGCGTAAACGCTGCCTAAGGCAATATAGTATTTAATGTTTTTAGGATATTGCTTCACCATTTTTTTGGCGGCAGCTTCGGCAGCGTCAAACTTTTTTACCTCAAAAAGTGAGTTAAGGTAAAAGGAATAATACGCCTCCGGATCCTGTTTAAAAAGCTTGTCGTACAGCTCAAGCGCCTTGTCATGTTCGCCGTTGGCAGCATACTGGCGGGCCAGCGCAAACTCGTTACCCTGAGCTAACAACCTGGCCGATAATAGCAATACAACAAGTACAGTTCCTAAAAAACGTTTCATAACCTAAAATTAAATATTATATAATTGATGTTGTACTTATTACTAAGTTAGTACAATGGTTTACGGGTAAAATTGTTATGACAAAGAAAGCGGCCCATACTAATTTTGCTAATTTAAGCTGTTATAATCCGAAGCAAAGACTAATGATAAGGAGTTGGAGAGTTTTATTTTTTTGTTGTTTGGCGGCAGCTTTCTTTGCATGTAATGATAAGAAAGCCGATGATATACCGGCAAGCGACTTTTTTACTTCGTCTGAAAAAACAAATTTTAAAATATCGCCTAACGGCAAATATGTATCTTATTTAAAGCTGCATAACGGAAAACGGAATGTGTTTATTAAGAAGCTGGATGATGGCAGCGAGGTAAGGGCAACATCATTTACCGACTTTGATGTGAACGACTATTTCTGGACGTTTGATAACCAGGTTTTATTTGGTAAAGACAATTTTGGCAAGCAGGCACCGCACCAGCTTTTTGCCCTTGATGTGCAAACGCTGAAAACGCGTGTGCTGCTAACTTCAGAACCTAAGATAAGAACGCGTATACTCAGCACTAACCGCCTCAGCCCTGATGTTATTTCCATCACCATGAACAAGCGCGACTCGGCCCAGGCAGATGTTTATAAGCTTAACGTTCGTACCGGCAAAACTGATCTGTACCTGGTTAACCCGGGCAATGTAACAGAATGGTTTGTTGATGCCGATGGTAGCATTAAACTGGTTAAAGCCACAGAAGGAGCAGAGGAAACTATTTTATTCCGGTCTACGGAGCTATCGGCGTTTAAGCCCATCATCAAAAATAACTTTCGTAATTCTGTAAGGCCAATAGGATTTACGGGGATTAAAAACTATTTCTACGCGCTTTCAAACGTGGGGCGCGATAAAACTGCCGTTGTAGAAATTGACGCCGCTGACGGCAAGGAAGAACGTGTGCTTTACGCAAGTAATACTGCCGATATGCAACGTGTGGAATATATTAAGAGCCGCCGCCGCCTTGAATTGACCGCCTGGGACGAAGCGAAGCCGAAAAAGCACTTTTTTGACAAAGGCATTGAAACTATATACGCTGAACTTGACAAGCAACTGGCAGGTTATGAAATAAGTATTACAGGCCGTGACACATCCGAACAACGTTTTATTGTTAGCGCAGTTACAGACAGGAGCAGGGGTGGCATTTATTTGTATGAGCGTGATGGCAACAAACTCACACGTTTAAATGATAATGCGGGACCTAACCCCGACGATATGAGCCCTATGGAACCGATTAGTTACCACGCTACAGATGGCTTGTTTATTAATGGCTACATTACCTATCCGCAGGGAGATAAACGCACCAACTTGCCGGTAGTTGTTTTTGCACACGATGGGCCATTTGGTCAGCGTGATAGCTGGGGCTACCGTGCCGAAACACAATTTTTAGCAAGCAGGGGGTACGCTGTGTTGCAGATCAACTACCGTGGTTCATCGGGTTATGGAAAACTATTTTATAACGCGGGCTTTAAAGAGCAGGGCGGTAAAATTCAGCAGGATATTTTAGATGGCGTGAACTGGCTGGTACAAAACAAAATAGCTAACCCTAACAAAGTAGCCATTATGGGCAGAGGCTTTGGCGGATATTCTGCTTTGTATGGCGTATCGTTCTTCCCTAATAAGTACAACTGCGCAATAGCTTTAGATGCGCCGATAAACGCGTTTACTTACATAAAGGAGTTGCCGTCTTTCTTTAAAACAACATTGCAGAAACGTTATGAAATGTTTGGTGATCCCGACAAAGACGCGGATATGCTAAAGTCCATATCCCCGGTGTTCAATGTAGGTAAAGTTAAATCGCCGTTGCTGATGTTTCAGGGCGAACTGGATATGCGCTTGAACAAGGGCGAACTGGAGCATTATGTGCGTGGTTTGCAACGCCGCAATGTGCCCATTACTTACGTGCCACAGAAAAACGAAAGATGGTCTGGCCAGACCGATAGCAGCAAGACCAAGATCTATCAGCAAATTGAGAAGTTTCTGCATGATAATATGCTGGCTAAACCTTAATCTTGTATAATGCGGCCACCCAATACGTCTTACCGGAAGAATTTTTCGTTAATAGTAGCCTTTTTGGTGCTGGTATCGGTAACACTTTTTGTTGCCCTGTATGTGGTGTACCGCATAACCGCCAATAACGTTGATAACGATTTTTCATTCAGGAAAAACACTGTTAACGAAAAAACTTTTATAGACCCCTACAACGATCTGTACAAGAACAGCATCCCCATGATCACCTCGTACATGGGTTTGTTAGATTCGGCATCGGCGCGCGAGTATTCTGATTCTATTTTCCATCGCTTTAACTTTGTTAGAAAAGTAGTTTTTTTCCAGATATCTGCAGGTAATCCGGTCGGTACCAAAACAAGGGCAAGTAAACTGGGGCTTACAGTGCGGTCAATTAACCAATACTATCCTAAGGGCGAAAAACCCAAACTACAGAGAAACGAAGGCGCCATCAACGAAAATGATTTCCGCCAGATGGTGGATAAGGTGAATGAGTACATCACGGCTTATGATACGTCGCGAGGGGCAAGTACGGAGGACCAGGCCAAGTTCTACATTACCCGTCTGGGTAAGATCAGCTTTTTGAACATGCCCAATAATGAGGACCTGAAAGTGTATTATGATCTGCAAAAAAGCGGCTACTCGCCGGCTTTGTATAAGCAGAACATGTTTACATTTTACCTTGATCCGCAGTACCTCAAGATTGTAAATACCAATCCGGAGCTTTACGAGAACATCTCCATCAAACCGTTTTTTTATGACCCGCCAGATATTGACAGAACGCGGTTCAGAACTGATGAGGTAGCGTTGAGCGGCGCGCTGTCAGACTATAAGCTTTACTTTGTATCGTCTATTAGTCACCTTACTGATGAAACCAACCGCCGTTTTGCACCGGCGGGTATTATTATATTGGTGGTATACAGTGTTTTTGTGTTAATAGGCTGGCTCATTTACCGCAACCTTAACGTTAACTTGAAGCTGTTTAAGCTGCAGTACGATTTTATTAACAACTTTACGCACGAGTTTAAAACGCCGGTAAGCGTAATAAAAATTGCCGGTTCCAACCTGCGTAGCGATAATGAATTGACCGAACGGCAGCGCAAGCACTACGGTAAAATATTGGACGAAGAAGCCGATAAGCTGAATGAGCTGATGAACAAGCTGTTATCATTCACGCAACTGGAAAATAAATCCATCAAAATAAAGACAGACAAGATCAACATGACCGAGTTTGTGAAGGGTTATATTGACACCTTCACCATAAAATATCCTGATTTTAAACTTGATTTCAAGATAAGTAACGCCCAGTATTTTGAGACCGACGCTGTGCTTTTAGGCAGTATTTTTCAAAACCTGATGGAGAACGCCTACAAGTACTCGCACCCCGAGCAAAAAAGTCTTTTTATAAATGTGGTTGGCGACAAACGTAATATCATTTTTTCGTTCATTGATAACGGTATTGGCATCCCCAAAAGCGAATTAAATAATATATTTAAAAAATTTTATAGATTAGAAAACCAATATAACAAAAACGGGAGCGTTGGCCTTGGTTTGGCGTTTTGCAAAGAGCTGGTGAATTTTATGAACGGCACCATAACGGTTCGGAGCAAGGTAAACGAAGGTTCAGAGTTTGTAATAACGTTTCCTTATGAGAATTAGACCATGAATAAAGAGATAAAGATTGCGCTGGTTGAGGACGACGAGAACTTGCGTTTTTTAGTGGCCGAGCGCCTGGAGAGTGAAGGTTATAAAGTATTGGAAGCCAGCAATGGAGACGATGCCGAAAATATTATTTTAAGTCAGCAGCCTGATATAGTGTTGTTAGACTGGATGCTGCCAGGCAAACAAGGCTCAGAAGTTTGTACCAACGTGCGCGCCAAAGGTTTTGATAAGCTTATTATCATGACCACCGCCAAACAGCAGGATATTGATAAGATAGATGCTTATGGCTTCGGCGTGTCTGACTATATAACCAAGCCATTTAACATGGATGTATTGGTGGCGCTGATAGATAACAAGATCAAGTTTCAGTTAAACAGTGAAAAATCTGAAACTTACAGCTTTGCCAATATGGAGCATCATCCTAACACGCACCTGCTGATAAAGGATGGCCGTAAAATTGAGCTCACCATTTTAGAGAACCGTATATTGCTTTACTTTTTAAAGAACAAAAACAAAGTAATTAACCGTGAGGAACTGATGATGGAGGTTTGGGGCTACAACGCCGATGTAAACACCCGCACGCTGGATATGCACATTGTACGCCTTCGTAAAAAAATAGAAACCAATCCTGATTATCCGCAGTATCTGCAAACCGTGAGGGGCATTGGATATAAGTTTGCTTATGTGGCATAATGCACATTGTAAAATATGATTTTTAAAGTATGCGCTCGTTTGTAACGGGCGCTTTTTGTTTGTTGGGCAATGCGTAAAATCTTTTTCCTTTTAGTGAAATATCTACCGGTTTACTGCCTGATGCTAGCCTTTGGATGCAGGTCTGACCGTAAAGTGAACACCTCCTTTTACTATTGGAAAACCAGGTTTACTAACAACGCTACCCAAGCCAACTATTTATCGGCCCTTAAAACCCGGACATTATATGTCCGGATAATGGATATTGATATAGATGAAGAAAGTGGTAAGCCTGTGCCGGTTTCGCCCATTGTTTTCAATGAGCCCGTGCCCGATACTTTGCAAGCAATACCTGTTGTTTTTATTGTTAACCGTGTGTTTTACAATATTACCCAACCGCAATTGAATGAACTTGCCGTTAAAATAACCGCGTTTGTTAAGGCCAAGCTTAAGCAGGCCGGTAAAAGTTCTTTTGATCAAATTCAAATTGATTGCGATTGGACCATCAACACCCGCGACAATTACTTTTACCTGTTAAACCAACTTAACGCGCAGCCCGCACTGAAAAACAAGTTGATATCGGCAACATTAAGGCTGCACCAACTAAAAAATAGACAGCGCAACGGTGTGCCGCCTGTACAGCGTGTTATGCTGATGTGCTATAACATGGGGAATTTGCGCAAATACGGCAACCAAAATTCCATTTTAGATGTTAATGAATTGAAGAAATATGCAGCAAGTAATTTGGCCGATTACCCGCTGCCTTTGGATGTTGGGTTCCCGTTATTTAATTGGGCTGTTGTTTTTAGGAATAAACAATATGCCGGGCTGTCAAAAAAGCTTGTGTTGAATGATCTTAAAGATGGAAACCATTTTATCTTTATAGAAAAAAATCAATACCGGGCCAGGATGGACATTCCGCAATACGGTATATTAAAAAACGACGAGGTGAGGTGGGAAGACACAGAGCTTGGCGAGTTGGAGAAGCTTGCATTGCATCTTTCGCCTTTGATAAAAAATGATACCTTAAATCTGATTTATTTTCATCTGGATGAAAATGTTATTAAATCATATAAACCACAGCAGCTACAGGAAACCGCTGATCTACTGCGTTAGTTTTCTGTTAGTATTCCTTACCGATATTGCCATTATAGCTTGCGGGCCGGAGGCCGACCCTTACGACTATTATGTTTCTTTTTTTCATAACAACCTGGCTGAAAATAACGCTTATCAGCCATTTTCCTTTACCGGATACACGTTTGTATACGACGATAATGAACCTCAAAGTGAACCATTGATCAATAGCAGTGAATGGGCCGGTTATTTTAAAGGTGATGTTAAGGTAAGCGATGTAGCAAAAGTAATGTATGGATTGAATGCCCCTACAGATTCTGTAGTTAATGCCGCATATTTCAGCCAGAAGAGCAAATTGCCGGATAGCTTGACACAAAATTCTTTTTTGAAGGCATTGCAGCAAAAGAAATATGCCGGCGCTCTGGCTTATTATGAACTTGCGAAAAAAATTGAGCCCGAAGCCACCGTTGAAAATCAATGGGACCCTCAGCCAAGAGATACTGCTAAAATGATAAGCCTGGCTAACGAGGCTTCAAAGCTTGGCAGCAAGGAAACTGACAGCTTTTTAAAACTGCGTTATTTTTATCAGGCGCAACGTATGTTTCGTTATGCCGGTAACCGTGATAAAGCACGTAATGTTTACACCACATACATAGAAAAGCAACCTTCAGCAAGCCATGTAAAGGGTTGGTCATTGTCGTTACAGGCGGGTGTTGAGCCTGATAGTGTACGTTCGGCTTACCTTTTTTCCAGGGTTTTTGAAAATTATCCGGAGCGCAGGATACAGGCATACCGTAATTACTATTACAACCACGCTAACGCAAGTGATGTACTAAAGCTTGCGAAAAACGACAGCGAGAAGGCTGTTATTTATGCGATAGAAGGCTTAGGCGACCCTGAATATAACATCAATTATTTAAAGGAAATCTACGGTTGTCAGCCCAATTCCCCGGTAATAGGCATATTGCTGGCGCGTGAGGTGAATAAATTGGAGGAGCAGTTTTTAGATAATAAGATCGACAAACGCTCATCACCAATTTTAAATCCGGTCAAAGCCTATTATTATGCTTACGGTTTTAATTATGTAGACCCGGAACAAGCTAAGTCAGATAAGATAGCCAGGGCGCATATGGCAGATTTAAGTAAATTTTGCGAACAGGTTTTTACTGAGCGTAAGTTTAAAGATTACGGTTTAGCAAAGATAGTGCAGGCATATCTCAGCTGGATGTTAGATGATACAAAGGCGGGTACAGTTTATCTAAGTCAGTTAGACAAAGTAAGTTTAAGGAACAAGCTTAATGACCAAAAGCAGATCGTAAAGCTTTTGCTTACGGCTCAAAGTATCCAAAAACTGGATAGTCTAAATGAGGTTACGCTGTTACCTCTGTTGCAATGGTTGGATAAAAAAGTTGAAAGCGAAGCCAATGCTCCTAAAGAGGTTGACAACTACATGGCTTACAGCACTTATAGCTACAGACGGTTTACAGGTACAGCGCGCAATTTTTACCAAACCGTACTTGCCCCTGCTTATTACAAACAGGGCTATATAAGCAAAGCCGCGGCTGCAGTAGTTAAAGGCGAGAGTTTAGTGGCTCATAAAGAGTGGAGAGATGAAGTAACTACAAACTTTTGGCAAAACTACCTGCGCCCGGGTTCGGTATTAAAGTTAATTGAGTGGAAAAACCGCTCACCTAATGATCCGTATCTTAAACTTTTAACTTCAAACCTGGCATTTTATTCAAACAGCAATCTGTATGAACTGCTTGGCACTACTTATTTGCGCGAACACCAGTATCAAAAGGCCATTACTGCATTGAACAGGGTGGGTGAAGCTTATTCTGATAGTCTGGCAAAGAATAGCTTTTCATCAACAGAAGAAAGCGATCCTTTTATCAATCAAATGGCAGACTACCCAAAGGTATGGACCAAAGCGGGCTCAAAAGGATATAACAAGCTTGATTTTGCTAAAGCCATGTACGCTTTGCAGCGAAAAATGAAGACTGAACCCAATAATGCAGATCATTATTTTAAATATGCTACGGCTTTGTACAACACAGGTATGCACGGCAACTCCTGGCAGTTTATAAGCTACACCTGGGCAGCCGCCGATGCCGGGCGCAAAAAAGTGCATTACTATGATGACGACTATATACAAAGCATAAATGCGGAACAATATTTTCTGAAGGCCAGAGCGGTCAGTAATAATACTGAGTTTAAAGCGAAATGCACTTTTATGGCCGCGAAATGCAGGCAGAAGCAAATAATAAAACCTGAATATTATGGCAATGATTACGACAAGCGGATAAAGAAATATGCCGCCGAAGTAAGGCATAATCCGTTTTTTGAACAGCTAACGGTCTACAGTAAAACCCGGTTTTACAAACAGGCCGTTAACGATTGTAGCTACTTGCGCGACTTTTTAAAATCCAGATAAAGACCTTACAAAGCCACCCTGCTTGCCGAATAAATGAGCCAGGCGTTTATCAGCACATAACATGCCAGCAATACCTGCGCTGCAACCAGATCAAATTTTTTGGCTTGCTCATCTTTGTTTCGTTTGATGAGGATCAAAGAATAGGAGGTAGACATAATTACCGTTAGTATAAAAAGCAGGGTAATGCCATGCAGCATGTCAACAAGTGTGAACGTGGTTGAATCGGGCAGGGCTGAGTCAACAATGTATTTATTACCTACCACCGCGAACAAGGCGCCCACGCTTAAACCAAACCGCGAGTCAATGCTGTCTTTATGGATGTAAAAGCATATGTAAGCAATAAGGAATGCTATGTACATGCCTAAAAACATTTTCCAGAACAGGCCCATGGCATTGCGATTAATAATAAGCAGTACCTTAAAGTTGCTGTATTCGGTATGCGGCTTGGCTAAGGTTTCATCGCCAAAGCCGGTCTCGTAGAGTTTGGTGCCGGTGGTTACACTTATGCTGTCAATGTTCCATCCGCGCAGCGTAAAGCGAGGGTCAAAGTGTTTACCCAAAGTATCAGCAACAAACACCAGCGATTTGGAATCAAACTGTGAGTTTTCAATCGAAAAACGCAGCTTCTGATAATCAAACGGAAAATTATCAATGGCCCATGAATCCTTCATCACACATTGCAGTTTCATTAGCAGGTAAACGCGCCCGCCGGTACTGTCAACAGTTGAAAACGATTTGGTGAATGATTTTGCCTGCGGAATTTCCAGGTTCTCCTCAAAGTTGAAATCTTTGTTTTTGTATTTCAGCCAAAGCCAAAGGTTTACGGTATACTCCTTGTCTTTAAAGTTAATGTCGTGTATGCTGGTAATGTAAACGCCTGTTTTAACGGTGTCGGGTTTGGTTCCTTCCGCATTTACATGAGGGGCCAGCAATGCCAATGCGATGATAAACATTACCCTTTTTAAAGAGACTTTGTAGTAATTTAACAGGCTGTTTAATTGGTGCAGTGTCATGGTATGGGCAAATATCGGTATCATAACAACAAACGGTTCAATTGGTTGTGAACAGATATTATTTAAATATAGCATTTTGTGCTACGTTATTTTATGAGCGGGTGAACACTCTGCGAACTGGCGGGTTGTATATATCTCTACAATTATAAAGCATGGATACAGCAGTCACCCTTATATTTCCGCATCAGTTATTTAAAGATCATCCGGCGTTAAAGCAGGGACGTGAGGTTTACCTGGTAGAAGAGTGGCTGTTTTTCCGTCAATATAATTTCCATAAAAAGAAATTGGTGCTGCATCGGGCCAGCATGAAGTTTTATGCCGCTTGGTTGCAGCAACAAGGTTATGCAGTCAACTATATTGAAAGCCAAGATAAAGAGAACGATTGCCGCGAGCTTATAGCGACCCTCGCGAAGCGAAAAATAACTGAAGTACATATAGCCGCCCCTGCCGACGATTGGCTGATTAAACGCTTAACCAAAGCATGCAATGACAATGGCCTATCGCTGAACCTGTATGACACCCCCAACTTTTTAAATACACCGAAAAGCGTTGATCCCTTTTTTGAAAAGCGGAAAACCTACTTCCAGACAGATTTTTATAAATGGCAGCGAAAGGGGCGCGGCATTTTGCTGGATGGCGCTGGCGATCCGGTAGGTGGGCACTGGTCGTTTGATGCGGACAACCGGAAGAAGTTTCCGAAAAAGGAAAAGGCGCCGGCTTTAAAGCTGCCGCCCGAAAACGAATATGTAAAAGAAGCTGTCGGCTACGTAGAGAAGCACTTTGCCAATAATTACGGCAGTATAGGCGGACCTAACCTGTTTGTTGTAACATTTGATGATGCTGAACGGTGGCTCCACGATTTTTTAACCAATCGCTTTGAAAAGTTCGGCATTTATGAGGATGCCATAGTTGCGGAAGAGCATGTATTGCATCATTCGGTTTTAACGCCCATGTTCAATATTGGTTTGTTAACACCTTTACAGATCATTGAAGCGGCATTGGCGGCAGCCCGTAAGCATAATACCCCGCTTAACTCGGTAGAAGGTTTTTTGCGGCAGATCATGGGCTGGCGGGAGTTTATCCATATAGTTTACGAGCGCGAAGGCGTGCGGCAGCGTACCACCAATTATTGGCGCTTTAAACGCAAAATACCCAAAAGCTTTTGGACAGGCGAAACAGGTATAGTTCCAATTGACATCACCATAAAAAAGCTTTTAAAAGTAGGCTACTGTCACCACATTGAACGCTTGATGGTGCTAGGCAGCTTTATGCAGTTGTGCGAGTTTGACCCCGACGAGGTATACCGCTGGTTTATGGAAATGTTTATTGATGCTTATGATTGGGTAATGGTGCCCAACGTTTACGGCATGACCCAATTTGCCGACGGCGGCCTCATGACCACCAAGCCCTACATTAGCGGCAGCAATTACTTAATGAAAATGAGCGATTACCCTAAAGGCGACTGGCAGGCAACCTGGGATGGCTTATTTTGGCGCTTTATGCATGTGCACCGCGGGTTCTTTTTAACCAACCCGCGTTTAGGTATGCTCATTAACACTTATGATAAAATGGAGCCTAAGAAACAGCGTCAACATTTAAATAATGCCGAACGGTTTTTGGATGAGCTGGATGAAAATTAATCACTCATAAACTTATGCTATCTAATGGGCAGTACTTATTTTAGCGTTGACTAAAGTTTGTCAAAATAGTCTGTCTCAAACCATGCAAAAGCTTTACACCATCCTGATTGCTGCTCTGTTTTTTGTTGTTCCCGGAATAGCTATTGCTCAAACCATAAAGATTACGGGAGAAGTGACCACCCCGCTGGATGTTGATAAAGCTACCTTTCAAAAGTTTACGCAAGTATCAGTAAAATATAAAGACAAAAACGGCAAAGAACATACCTACACAGGCGTATCGCTTTATGATATACTTCAAAAAGCAGGCGTTACTTTAGGCCCAACGTTGCGCGGGCAAAATTTAACCAAGTATGTTTTGGCAGAAGCTATAGATGGGTATCATGTTGTTTTTGCTTTGGTGGAACTGGACAAAGAGTTTACCGATAAGCAAATTATTCTGGCTGATAAAGTTGACGGAGCAGCCTTGCCCACAACTGAGGGTTCTTACAGAATTATAGTGCCCGATGATAAGAAAGCTGCCCGAAGCATAAGGCAGGTAACCGGGCTGAAAGTTGCATTTGCTAAATAGATATAGAATTTAACCCATATGAAACGATTCCTGTTTACATTGTTATTGCTTTTTATTTTAACGGCTATCGGTTACGCGCAAACACCGCCTAACAATAACGTTCACAGCAATACTAATGTAACTGAACGTTTAAAGGCAGTTCTTGATTCTGTATACAACGTTGACCAGGAAATACGTGAGCGTATAAATAGCGCGGGTGAAAAGTACGGACTGCAATCAAAGGAACGAAATGACCTGTTTGCTGTAATGGCTAAAAGTGACTCATCAAACTTGATTATTGTACTTGATATATTGAGGAAATATGGTTGGTTGGGTACAGATAAAGTTGGAGAAAAAGGTAATAAGGCAATTTGGTTAGTAGTTCAGCATTCCGATCTAAAAACGCAGAAAAAATATCTCCCTTTCTTGAAAAAGTCGGTAGAAAAAGGCTTGTCAAAACCTTATTATTTGGCATTAACGCTGGATAGGATTGCAATGGGTGAGGGAAAGAAGCAAATTTATGGCAGCCAGTTTACACGCGATATGACCACAGGTAAATACGTAGTTTATCCAATAAAAGACGAAGCTCATTTGGACGAGCGCCGCAAAGCAATGGGCATGGAGCCTATGGTGGAGTACGCAAAGAGCATGGATGCTGAGTACACATATCCGAGATAGTTTCCTGTTTCGTTATGGAGCCTCTTAATGGCGTTTACACTCCATAGGTGTACCTTAAATGGTTCCCGAAAAGATACTGAGGTTATATCCATTCCGCTTTAATCCATTGTTAATCAATTGTTATTCCTGGCAGTAGTATTTGTTGGCCTGTTGTTAATTCATCTCAAAAAACAATTTTTTATTTAACGCACTTTTAACCCAATGCAAAGCCCCGCTTAATTTGAGCAGGTGATATTTGCAATAGTGATTTGGGTACGAACATATATAACGGTGCGATTAAAATGAAAAAGACTTACCTATGCAGACAAGCCCTTCTCATGTTGTGCTGCATGGTCGTCTTCACTCCTGTCCGCGCTTTTTCCATTCTGGCGCATGAGGCCATTATTGACGCAGCCTGGGCCGGGCAACTCAAGCCCTTACTTCACAAAAAATATCCATTGGCTACCGTTGCTGATCTGCAAGGCGCTTATGCCTACGCTTACGGAGGGAGCATGGTGGCCGATATGGGTTACATGCCCGGTGGAAGTAAATATTTTACTGATCTGCTGCATTATGTACGCAGCGGCGATTTTGTTACCATATTAATTGCCGAAGCAGATAACGTAAATGAATACGCTTTCGCGTTAGGTGCATTGTCGCATTACATGGCCGATAAATATGGCCACGCGCTGGCCACTAACCTGTCTGTAGCCATTGACTATCCTGAACTGCAGAAGAAGTTTGGCGATGTGGTTACTTATCATGACGACCATACATCGCACAGCCGTATTGAGTTTGCTTTTGATGTTATACAAACCGTTAAAGGCAATTATGCCAATGCCGCCTATCATAAATTTGTCGGCTTTGAAGTAGCTACGCCGGTACTGCAAAGGGCTTTTCGCAAAACTTATGGGCAAGACTTGAGCACGGTATTCCCTAATATTGAATCGTCTATAACACGTTTCCGCTGGGGTGTGCAGGATCTTTTTCCTGAATTGGCGAGGGTGGCGTGGCAGTCGGATAAAGCAGGTGTAGCAACATCACGCAGGGAAGTGGCTTATAAAGGTTACAGTAACCGTATACCAACCAACAAATTTGATAACGATAATACCAAAAAACTCCGCACAGGTTTTGTAGCACAAGGTATAGCCAGGCTGATACAAAGGTTGCCAAAAATCGGCCCCTTAAAAAAGATGGGCTTTAAATACCCGGGTGTAACCTGCGAGGAACTGTTTCTGCAAAGTATGGACAGCATAATGGTAAACTATGATGCCGCCCTTGCCAAAGTCAGCGCAGACGAGCTAATGCTGGTTAACATAGATTATGATACGGGTAACCTTACTGCTCTAAATGAGTACGCCTTAGCCGATGAAACCTATAACGCATGGGTGGCAAGGTTGCAAGCCGATAAAAACGCTGTTATTACGCCAACGGTACTACAAAACATACTCGCTTTTTATAACAAAGAGAAGATGGAGAATTTGGCAGTGAATAATGAGGAGGAGAAAAAACAGGATACACAACCATTATTTGTATCAAGCATAGCACATTAATAATATTTAATGCCCTGTACTGGTATTATTGTTTGTAATAAGGCACAATTTATACAGCAGATGTTGAATGCAAGTCAATCAAAAGTCTGTTAGTTTTCTTTGCGTTCTGCTATTACTCATCTGGCAGATAAATACTACGAATATACCGTTAAAACACCCCCTCTCCTAACAAAGTTGTTTTTGAATTTTGATGTGCTGACAGATAGGTAACACTTTGCCAAGATTAAAAACCCAGCATAAATAGTTTGATCACTAATAACCTTAACCACAATGAAAGCTTTCAAAATTCACGAGACCGCCCTGGGAGTAACCGGAACAGGCGTAAAAATCACCTACAAACTTGTAAAAACAGGAGATGTATCCATGGCAGATCTCAGTATCGGGCATACACCCATCGATCTAAAAAAAGATCAGGATAAGACTGACAATAACGTATTCCAGTCAAAAAACGATAGCCAATATCTGGGGCTTTGGGAAGGTAATGGCATCCTCGTTACCGCCCACGCAAATGGTAAAGCGGGCGGCAACTGGAAACTTACTATAAGCGTAAATGGTACTCCTCTCAATGATGATCCTATTAAAGAAAGCACTGATGGAAACGGACATTTAGATCATAACGCCAAACATAATTAAGATGAAAAAGATGAGATATTTAATAGGTTTGGCAATCTGTACCTTCTTTGCAATGCCGGCATGGGCTCAGATGTCTGCAGACGATGCTAAGGGACAGACCACCATTGTCAATAATTCATCGAGTGTGGCTTTTAATATTTCTGATGCCGTGGCAACGGTGAGCTGGAACAATCTCCGCAAACTTGATATTCTGCAGTCCAGGTATACCCTCTGGGGCATTTCGGCATCCGCAAAAAATAAAGATGGCCTTGCCGACTTGCTCAAAACCGGCAACTTAACACCGGAATCAAAAATCGGCGGATTTCTCGCTTTTCGGTGGTCATTTGAAAAAAAGTTCCTTAGCCTAAGCGACAAAATGCAAAATATCCAAAATGACTCTGTGTACCTTAAATACAAAGAACTCACCTACTATAAGGATGATGTTGAAAAAGCCATCGCTAACAGCCAGTTAACCACTTCTGAAAGGAAACTGTTCAATGAGGAGTTTCTGCCGATGACGGATAATTTCAGGGCTGATATGAAAATACTGATTGATAAAGTTGCACACCACCGTTTCAACCCGGCTGCTACTGACATTCAAAAGAACATCATTGCTATTTTAACGGCAAGGCAGTTGCAGGTACACTCGTTGCAAATGAAAGTTGATGCCCTGCGAAAGCAGGAAGATTCATTGCAAATTTTGATCGATGCGGAAAGGAAAAAAAGCAAAACACACGCGCTCACGGCCTTTATTAAAACAGGACTTACCGGCAATTCTCTCAGTTTGTATAATGCCACAACTACCGGCAGCCTTAGCGGACGATTCGACGCGGTAGAATTCAGGGGTACCTTCGTCGATCTTGGGTTAAACCTTGACATGGGAAAACATTGGGTAACGGGCATATCTGTAGGGTATGAACACATCAACAATCTTGATTCCCTTTCCCAGACCAGCTTTACCATCAAAACATCCGAAAAAGTGGGAAGCGATGAGTTGTCTTCTTCCAGGTCATATACGGCCTATAAAGGAAGCTACGTTATCTATGACCGTGTAAACCTCAGAACCGATGCCCTGTATTACGGAAAGATCAATGATGATTACCGGCTGGTTTGGAACTGCTTGTATACACGGTTTATGCTCCCGGTTGAAGAAAGCCGTATAAGGCCCGTCATTAACGCAGGTACCGCGGTTAATTTTTATAAAGCGGCGGGCAAACTGGTGGGGGGTGTGTACCTGCAGTCGAACGACGTATTTAACCGCCTGGACAGTGATAACAATTTTGGGGCGCGGCTTTCATTTGGTGTAGTGGTGAAATACAGTTTTGAAAGCATTTTCGACAGACTGGCCGATTGATATAGGTGAGGAGAGAAGCTGTTTATTGTTATACTGACAGTCTGTATCTACTGTTGATCATTTAGACGTACCGATTGACTTGTATAGATTCACCCTAAGGGTCTCTCATAGAGGACCCTTAGGGTAATATGTCTTCAGAAATCACAATGCAATTTTGCGAATGGCGTGTTTGTATTTACATTGTGTTCATCAGAATCTTATGAGCTTGAAAATTCCTATGGGAGGGAAAATTTTTGAAAATTGCCGTTTCACTCGTCTCATTTTCGTTTCACTGAAAGCAAGCGAAATGTTAATGGTCAATGTGTTGGGAAAAATATCGTCTCACATCGTTTCATATATCAAGTGAGACGGTACAGTTAAAAATAATAGCGTTTAAACGCTTCCATGGCGGCGTATTCTGCAAAGCCAAGTCGGTCGTAACGCTCAGCGGTGTCGCGGTTGCGGTCTTCTGCCCGCTGCCAGAACTCGCGCTGGTCCTCACCCGGAAACACTGCAGGGTCCTTTTGGCTCTGGTGCTTGAAAATAGCATAACGCTTCCTTAGCACCTCATCCGGCGATAAGGGCACCGCCATCTCGATCTCGTGGGTTTCAAACTCAAACCAGGCGCCGCGGTACATCCACAGCCAGCAGTCCTTAACCCATTCTTCAGTTTGTCTCAGGCGACGCAGCGCCTCTACTATAATGTTAAAGCAAACAATGTGGGTGCCGTGTGGGTCGGCAAAGTCGCCTGCCGCAAACACCTGTTGGGGTTTAACCTGTTGCAATAATTGCATGGTGAGTTTAATGTCCTCATCACTTACCGGATTCTTCTTCACCTTGCCGGTCTCATAAAAAGGCAAGGCCATAAAGTGAATATGGTGGTCTGCTAAGCCTGCGAACCTTGCCCCTGCCAAAGCCTCCGTTTTTCGTATAAAACCCTTCACATCGCGTATCTCGGGCGTATCCGGCTGGTTAGGTAGTTTCTGCGGAATGAAAGCGCGCATATCCGCATATATACTTTTCAGGCGGGTGGCATCGCCGCCCATCTTTTGTTCAAAGTCAATAGCGAACTCTACATAGCGCAACACGTCATCATCCCAAACAGCAGTATTGCCAGATGTTTGGTAGGCCACATGCACATCATGCCCCTGATCAACCAAGCGCATAAACGTGCCACCCATTGATATAACATCATCATCAGGGTGTGGCGAGAAAATGATACTCCGCTTCTTCTCAGGCGAGGCGCGCTCGGGGCGTTGAGTATCATCTGCACCTGGCTTTCCGCCCGGCCATCCTGTAATGGTATGCTGTATCTGGTTAAATATATCGATATTAATATTGTACACCAAGCCCTGATCAACGGCCAGTTGCGCCATACCATGGTTATTGTAATCATCGGCTACCAGCTTTAAAATGGGTGTACCTACATGTTCGGCCAGCCATATCACTGCCTTTTTCTTCAGCTCATTGTCCCAAACGCAATCCTTCACCAGCCAGGGTGTTTTGAAGCGGGTGAGTTGAGATGCGGCAGGCTCATCCAGAATAAACTCCACGTTATCGGAGAGCTGCAAATAAGTAGCAGGCACCTCGGCTGACAATTCGCCCTCAACCGCCTTTTTAACAATCGGTGCCTTCTTGCTATTCCAGGCCATGAGGATGATCTCGCGGGCCTTAAATATGGTGCCTATGCCCATGGTAATGGCTTTGGCAGGTACATTCTGCTTACCACCAAAATCACGTGCAGCATCAGCACGGGTCATGTCATCAAGAGTAACCAGTCGCGTACCCGAGTTAGGTGCCGAGCCCGGCTCATTAAACCCGATATGCCCTGTACGGCCAATACCCAATATCTGCAAGTCGAGGCCACCAAGTTCTTCTATCCGTTTTTCGTAAGAAACGCAAAAGGCAACAATATCCTCCTGTGTCAGTGTGCCGTCGGGTATGTGAATGTTAGCGCGGTCAATATCAATATGGTCAAACAACTGCTCATTCATAAAGCGCACATAGCTTTGCGCAGCAGCGGGTTGCATGGGGTAGTATTCGTCAAGGTTAAAGGTGATAACGTTTTTAAAACTCAAAGCTTCCTCGCGGTGCAACCTCACCAATTCGGCATAAACACTTATGGGGGTTACGCCTGTCGCTAAACCGAGCACTGCGTTTTGGCCTTTGGCTTGCTTATCGCGTATCAGCTTTGCTATCCGCGCAGCTACCGCTATTGATGCCTCTATCGGGTTAGGATATACGGTAACAGGCAGTTTTTCGTAACGGGTTTCCTCCAATAAATTTAAACGGGCCATGCTTGCAGGTTATATTGGTGCTATAACAAATATCAATAATTATCTACTTAACTTTTGCGGTTTAGGCGTCAATTTGCTATTTTTAAGCAATTACCCGCCTGCTATCTGATAGGCAAAAATTGTTCCTCTGTTAAACTTTATGTCTATGCCGGTATTCAACAGAAACTTACAATCGCTTTTTGATATTGCCCAAAAACCATCGCGTTTAGGTATCGGACTCATGTCGGGTACGTCATTGGATGGGCTGGATATTGCCCTGTGCAGCTTTACCGGCAACGGATTGGAAACTCAATTTGAGCTGCTCAATTTTACTACCATACCATACCAGGACCATTTTAAAGATGAGGTAAGATCGGTATTTTCCAAAAAGCAGGTGGAACTGGAAAAGGTATGCTTGCTAAATGCTTACATCGGTAGTTATCATGCTGATCTGGTACTTGAGGCATTAAAAATATGGGAAATTGACCCTGCTGATGTAGATTTTATAGCCAGTCACGGTCAAACCATTTATCACGCGCCGCAGCGGTTGCACAAACATCCCGAATATCCTAACGCTACTTTACAAATTGGAGATGGCGACCACCTCGCTGTTAAAACAAGTATATTGACCATATCCGACCTCCGTCAAAAACATGTTGCAGCAGGAGGAGAGGGCGCGCCTCTGGCATTATATGGCGATGTGATATTAGGCAGCAAAGCCGGTGAAGATCGCATCTTGGTAAACATTGGCGGTATATCCAACCTTACGTACTTACCTGCCGACGGTGATACCGAACGCATACTGTGCTCAGATATTGGTCCGGGTAATACGCTGATAGATACCTTTACCCGCAAGTTCTTCAACAAGCCGTTTGATGAAGACTCGGCCATTGCTGATTCAGGAACGGTAAACGAGGGATTGTTGAACTCTTTACTAAAACATCCTTTCTTTCAGGAAGCTCCGCCTAAAACCACTGGTCCAGAGTTGTTTAATGAAGAATATGTACGCGCCGCTCAGGAGCGCTCCGGCACCAGCCATATTCCGGCAGAGGATGTAATTAGTACGCTCAGTGCCTTTACCGCCAAGGCCATTGCAGATTTTACCCGTGCCTACATGCCAAAGGGCGCAAAAATGTTTGTGAGCGGCGGTGGCGCTAAAAATCCGTTTGTAATGGACTATCTCAGAAAACGCTTGTATCGTACCGAAATTAATGACACCGGTAGTTTAGGCATCAATCCCGATGCTAAAGAGGCCATACTGTTTGCTTTACTGGGCAACGAGGCTTTGGCCGGCGAACCGCTATCTGTAGGCGGTAATCCATCAGTGCTGTTGGGTAAGTTTAGTTTCGCTGGATAAAATCAATTTAAAAGAAAGTATTTATACGTGTTTTTCTTATAACGATAGGTTGTGGCACTGGCTTTGCGTTTAGGTAACTGAAAAACATAAAACATCATTTACCATGGCAACCACAAAAACAGCTAAAAAAGCACAAGAGACAGAAAATGTTGAAGTTCAGGAATCAGCATTAAACGAATTATTTATTGACGAGTTAAAAGACATTTACTGGGCTGAGAAACACCTGGTAAAAGCGCTTCCAAAAATGGCTAAAGCAGCAACTTCTGATGAGTTACGCGCAGCTATTGAAAAACACATTGGCGAAACCGAAAATCAAATTACCCGTTTGGAGCAGGTTTTCCAATCAATAGGCGAGAAAGCTGCCGCCATTAAATGCGAAGCAATGGAAGGCCTGATCAAAGAAGGCGAAGAAATTGTGAAAGAGACTGAAAAAGGCAGCATTACACGTGATGCAGGTATTATCTCGGCTTCACAAAAAATTGAGCATTATGAAATTGCTTCTTACGGTACCTTGCGCACTTTAGCAGGCGTATTAGGTTATGACGAAGCTGTTGAGTTGTTAGAAGCAACTTTAGCCGAAGAAAAACAATGCGATGAGGACCTAACCATTTTAGCCGTTAACGGTATTAACAAAATGGCCAGCACCGAAGCTGAGTAATATTTGCCAATAATAGGATAAGATTAAACAGGGAGCCATTCTTTAAAAGGAGTGGCTTTCTTGTTGTATTGATTTGGAAAATGATAAGATAGCGGGCTAACCCCTCCCTGCCCTCCCCAAGGAGGGATCGCTTACTAAATTTGTTTGATATTGAAATTCCGAAATCGAACATCCGAAATCCGATATTAAGCTACATCTGATATCGAAATCAAATTATTCCTTCATCCGCAAAGCTAAAGTAGCCTCCGTTGGTAAAGATCAAGTGGTCAAGCACGCGTATGTCTAACAGGCGGCCTGCCGTGGCTAATTTTTTAGTAAGGTCAATGTCCAGCTGACTCGGCTTTAACGTTCCTGAGGGATGGTTATGGCTTAATATAATAGATACGGCCTGGTGTTGCAAGGCTATGCTAAAAACAATTTTTGGGTCGGCTACCGTTCCGGTCAAACCGCCTTTGCTGATCAGTTCGGTTGAAATAACCTTGCCGCCTTGGTTAAGCAGTATGATCCAAAACTCTTCGTGCCCCAGATCCATCAGGTGGCGGCGCATCAGGTTATAAATGTCGCGCGAACTGCCTATGCGCTCCGGCGGTTTTGATTCGGTTTCATTCCGGCGGCGACCGATTTCTAAAGCAGCTATAATGGATATTGCTTTGGCTTCGCCAATACCCTTAAATTTACACAGGTCGGCTATTGATGCCTTGCCCAGCTTATTAAGGTCGTTGCTGTAGTGGTGTAAAATGCGTTTGCTTAGTTCAACAGCTGTTTCGGTAGTGCTGCCCGAGCCTATTAAAATAGCTATCAGTTCAGCATCAGTTAAGGCGCGGCGGCCTTGGGTGCTTAGCTTTTCGCGCGGGCGGTCTTCTTCGGCCCAGGCTTTAATACTTATCTTGTCTTGGTAAGGTTCCACAAGGTTGTCTGAACTATGATGTGTAGTATTATTTGTCTAAAATAACATTATAGGATTGTCTGAATCAATATTTTTCGAATTTATTTAATTATAAGTAGCTAATCCTAAATCTTAAAAATCCCGGTTCAGATAAAATCAGACCAATAAAAAAGG
The DNA here is from genome assembly GCF_002797815.1 of Mucilaginibacter auburnensis. Taxonomy (NCBI): domain Bacteria; kingdom Pseudomonadati; phylum Bacteroidota; class Sphingobacteriia; order Sphingobacteriales; family Sphingobacteriaceae; genus Mucilaginibacter; species Mucilaginibacter auburnensis. The sequence goes on along the minus strand of NZ_PGFJ01000002.1, from coordinate 1,291,080 downwards.
CGATGAGTATACTCATCGCCTTTCTAAACATTAAAGTTTAAATATGATTAGCTTAATCCGTTAACGAATTTAGTAAGCTTTGATTTATTGTTTGAAGCTTTATTCTTGTGAATAACGTTCTTTTTAGCTAAACGGTCAAGCATAGAGATCACTTTTGATAAAAGAGCAGTAGCATCAGCTTTAGTTGTGCTGCTTCTCAATTTTTTGATAGCGTTTCTTGTGGTCTTTGCCTGATAACGGTTACGCAGACGCTTCGCAGCATTTGCTCTGATCCTTTTTAATGATGATTTATGATTTGCCATTGTAGCTCTATTCTTTGCTGTTCTTATTTAAGGACTGCAAATATATGACCTTTTATTTTAAAAACAAATGTCTTTTTTAAATTAGTTATCAGGTAGTTCAATATGGCGTTTTGATATTGCTTTCTATTTGCTTACAGGCCTCCGCCATTGGTATACGCCTGCCTTTGTCGGAACTTTTTGCTTTATCATAAAGCTGCACATCTTCTGCATTCTCTAATTCTTCAATAAGTTTATTAAATTAAGCAATGGTAAGCACCACGAAATTTCTATTTCCTTTAGCATCATTAATATATTGTGTATGTATTTTAAGCATGTCTATTTTGTTTAACCTTCAAAAATAATCATAATTATATTTTTGATATACGGGCGCCATCCTTCAATATCGCTAATTGTGCTTATTTTCATGCCGTGGAATTGCCTCGCCTTACAAAAACCATCAATTGTTGTGCTTTACTCTTTACAGGCATAGCAATGCTCGTAGCTCTTTCCTCATGGGGCTATTACGCCCATCACCGCATCAACAGGCTGGCAGTTTTTATTCTACCTAAAGCTATGTCGGGTTTTTACAAGGCCAACATAGGCTTTATTACCGAGCATGCCATCAGTCCTGATAAACGCCGCTACGTTGACTCAACCGAAGCGCCAAAACATTTTTTAAACGCCGACCATTATGGCAAAAAGCCATTTACAAATATTCCGCGCAGGTGGCGAGACGCGGCTAAAAAGTATTCCGCAGATACTTTAAATAAATATGGTACGGTGCCCTGGGCCATACAATCGCAATACTATAGATTAGTTGATGCCTTTAAAAAGCATGATACTACCGCCATTTTAACTGCATCTTCTTATCTGGGCCATTACGTGGCCGATGCGCATGTTCCGCTGCATTTGCACAGCAATCATGACGGGCAACTAACCAATCAGCAAGGCATACATGCTTTATGGGAAAGCCGTATACCGGAGCTTTTTGCTGCTAACTATAACTGCTATACAGGTAAAGCGCGGTATATTGAAAATCCGCTGGATGAGGCTTTCAAAATATGTCGGACCTCATTCAGTAAAGCCGACTCGGTATTGCGATTGGAACGGCAGCTCAACCGTACCTTTCCGCCACTGAAAAAGTATGAGGTGGTAGTTAGAGGTAGCCGAAAGGTAAAAGATTATTCGATTGCTTATTCTGCCGCCTATCAAAGGCTGTTGCAGGGCATGGTGCAGCGACGTATGCGGTCGGCTGTGTTATCAGTTAGCAGTTTCTGGCTTTCGGCCTGGGTAGATGCAGGGCAGCCCAATCTTGACAAATTGATCACTCAGCCCTTGTTATCATCAGAAAAACTTAAACTTCAAAAGGAGGAAGCGGTATTCAAGAATGGTAAAATAGCGGCTTACTGATTGTTAGTTAGCCGGTTTCTTTACCCTGCTTTTTATGGCCGCAAAAATTGGCGGGATAACAGATACCACTATAATGCCAATACCGATCAGCGAGAAGTGCTCTTTAAAGAATTGTATGTTACCTAACAGAAAGCCAGCGAATAAAAAGACGATGATCCACGTTACACCACCCACAACATTATACAAAGTATAACGGCCAAAAGGCATTTTACCTACACCTGCTACAAACGGGGCAATGGTGCGTATTATGGGCATAAACCTGCTAAAAATAACCGCCTTGCCACCATGCTTCTCAAAAAAAGCCTGCGTTTGGTGGTAATATTCTAATTTGAGTATTTTGTTGGTGGGCTTAAATACCTGCGAACCAAGTACCTTACCCAAAGTATAGTTAACCGTGTTACCGCTTATGGCTGCAACAATCAAAATAAGCGAAAGCAAATAAATGTTTAATCCTGTATTTCCACCTGCTATTAAAGCACCGGCTGCAAACAGCAACGAGTCGCCGGGTAGAAAAGGGGTAACTACAAAGCCTGTTTCGGCAAATATGATCACAAAAAGAATGAGGTACGTCCAGCCCTGGTACTGGCTGATAATGGTTGACAGATGTACATCAATGTGAAGGATAAAGTCGATGATTTGCTTTAAGAATTCCAAGGTGCGTATGTTTTGGGCAAAAATAACAATATAAACGGTAAAGCCTTACCTGTTGATCAAAACACCAGCGTTAAAAGCAGCTGAGTCTCTGCGGCCTGCAATACCATGGGCATAAATGGTGTACAACTTACCATCCTGTATACTAACCTTTTGCAGGGTTCTTAAAATGTTGGCAGGTGCTCCGGTTGGGGTGATCACGAAATCATAACTGCCCGGAGCCATCTCTATAAATTTAGACACTTTTTTATACTCCTGGTTAGCAAAGGCAGCTGTACCATTGGCTTTTACATCTAATCCGACAGCGCCGGGTGACGCATTCACAAATCTAACTTTGCCTCGCCCGGGTGTATTGCTTCCGGTATCAACAGTAAAAATTCCGGTAATGCTGCTATCTGCGCGCAGGCCGGTAACAAAAAGGGTATATTTGGTGTTGGCCTTTAATATGGTATCGATAGATATGAGGTTGGCGGTTGATACACTGGCTAAAGCCGAGCGTATTTGCAACGGTGTATCAATAGATGTCATACCGAAATATCCGGATGGAGTTGGGTAGCTGTAAGCCACATTACGTTTAACAAAACGTACGTAGAGATTTATAGGGCGCAGATCAGGGCTAAGGTTAACAATCTGGAACTGCGTATTTGCACCTACAGGCAATACATTATTGGTGTTACTGCATGATAATGTGCCTGCAGTGATTAAAAAGCCTGCAAAAGCAATAAATACCCATGTTAAGCCTCTTTTTTGTATAAGTTTAATCAGGGCCATCTTTTTACCTGTTTAGTATTAGTTTAACGCCAAAAGCGGCATCGCCTGTGCCGGTTGCTGTACCTTTTGTAAATAAAGTATAAACGCGGTTAGCGGTCAGATTAAGCTCGCCTGTAGCTATCGGGACGGAGCCACCCGCCTCATATAATTGATAGGTGCTTTTACCGGCAGTCATGGCTACAAAAGGGGTTACAGATTTAAATGCCCGGTTAGCATAATTAAAATTACTTCCAATTTTAATATCAAAACTTCTGTTTGGCGATGTATTTACAAAGCGTATCTCTGTATCATTGTTAGCCAAAAATACATCGTTTGTTAAAAATACCCTATCTATTGCGTAACCTGTTATAAATAAGGAATAAGCCTGGGCTGTATCAACTTTTAAAGGCAAAGCCAACAAAACGTCAGGGCTTCCTGCTTTTTTTATCTGATAGGGGTATTCTCCTGCTATAACAGATAGATAACCTAATGAACCACCCGGATAGAAACTTGATGTATAATTAAAGCGTGTACCGTTCTGGAATGTGTTGAGTGTATCGGCAGTTGCATTAACAACATTCATTAAAGTTGTTTTAGGTTTGTCTGGTGGCAGGTCAACCATTTTCTTGCACGCTGCACAACATGCAAAAAACGCTGTCAGTAACAATAAGCCGGGTAGTCTCTTCATAGTATACAACTGCCTATTTAACTTACAATTGCGGCATTTGGTATCCGGGTTTAACAAAAAAGTCCGGTTTTTACACCGGACTCAGATTTGGATCTATAATTTAAGTCTATAACTTAAGCATAACTATTAAGCATCACCGGCATAACCAGCATCAGCACGTCTTCGTTCTCATCACCTCCCTGCGGCAGTAATAAACCTGCCCTGTTTGGCGAAGACATTTCCAAAGATACTTCTTCTCCACTTAAATTCTTTAACATTTCTATTAAAAATCTTGCGTTAAAGCCAATTTCCATGTCGGTGCCTTCGTACTGACAGTTAAGGCGCTCGTGCGCTTCGTTGGCAAAATCAATATCTTCTGATGAAATGTGTAATTCGCTGCCGTTAATTTTTAACCTTACCTGGTGGGTGGTTTTGTTAGCGTATATAGCCACACGGCTTAATGATCCTAAAAACGCCAGGCGATCAATGCTCAACTTGTTAGGATTATTTTGCGGTATAACAGCTTCGTAATCAGGATAGCGCTCGTCAATTAAGCGGCAAACCAGGTTTATGTTGTTAAATTTAAAGAAAGCGCTTGTGCTGTTGTATTCAACAGATACATTTACATCGTCTGACGGCAAAGCTGACTTTAACAAGGTCAAAGCCTTCTTAGGCAGAATGAACGAGGTTGTGCTCTCGGCCTTGGCATCTAAACGGCGGTAACGTACCAGTTTGTGCGCGTCAGTAGCTACAAAGGTTAAATATTGTGAAGACAACTGGCAGTAAACACCCGTCATGGCAGGGCGCAGCTCATCATTACTTACTGCAAAAATTGTTTTGTTAATAGCCTCTGATAATACCGAAGCAGGTAAGTTTACAGATGAAGCGTTTTCAACAACCGGAATTTTAGGGAAGTCCTCGCCGTTCTCGCCGCTTAATTTGTATTTACCGTCGCCGGCGTTAATTTCAATAGCAAAGGTGTTATCATCAACAGAGAAAGCCACAGGCTGTTCAGGTAATGACTTTAACGTATCGAGCAATATGCGCGATGGAATAGCTATTCTGCCGTTCTCTTTGGCCTCTACGCTTAAGGTAGTGGTCATGCTGGTTTGCAGGTCGGTAGCTGATATGGTTAAGTTTCCATCTTTTATCTCGAACAAAAAGTTTTCCAATATGGGAAGAACTGTACTGCTGCTCAATGCCCCACTTACCGCCTGTAATTGTTTAAGTAAAGTTGTTGTGGAAACTATAAATCTCATAGACGTAATTAATATTAATTAATCAAAAGTATAAAATTTAGCGAGCATACTTACGCCTGCGTATATAATGTTGAAAAATAGCAAATATTAACACCATAAGCAAGGGAACAACTGTATTTATCACTAGCCAGAACATTTTTTCGCTTTTAACACGGGCGCGGTCCAGCAGGCGCAATTGTACCTCTTTGGTACGCAGTTCAATCAGGCCCGAATCATCGGTCAGGTAGTCGGCAATGTTCAGTAACAGGTTTTTATTGCCGTAGGTTTGCTGGCTGTAACGGTCAAACCCTAACGGGAACGGTGAGCCATCTGCCGATACCTGGTTCTTAAAAATATCGCCATCGCTTATCACCACCATTTTGGTAGGTACGCTTTGCGGAGTGGTGGTTATGTTTGAACCAATACCTTCAGGCTGCGGCCTGTTTTTAAAGTTAGAGGCAAATTTTCCTTCCAGTAAAACACCTGTTATTTTCTGCGGACTTTGAAACGCTTTTGGGTCAGGTTCTTCCTCAATGGCCTGCAACGACAGCAGGTGCGGAGCTTTCAATGCCTTATTAAACGGCGATGATGACAGCAACACCATTTTCTGCACGTTTTTAACATCCAGCACATCAATAGTTGATGGGAACTCGCTGTAAATGCCATCCAGATTTTTTACTATAGGATGTTTGGTTTGCGGGATGAACACCGTGTAGAACAACCACGGCACCATTTGTATCTGCGCCTGCCCGGCCATGCTGCCGGTGTTAACCGGTATTTGGGCGCAATTAAGATCAGCTATCAGGTCATAATTAATGCGGATGCCGTAAACAAACAACTGATCATCCAGATTTAATTGTTTCGGGAAAGCCATTTGCTCGCCGCCTTTACCACGCATACTGTCCAGTTCGGCGCTTACCTGGTCAATGGCCCACAGCACGCGGCCACCACGCATAATGTACTGGTCCAGCTTATATTTTTCTGCTTCGTTAAATGGTTTGTCGGGCTTGGCTATCACCAGCATTTTAATATTCCGCAGGCTGTCAAACGGAATGCTTTTCAAATCAACACGGCCCACTACAAAGCCATCCGACAGGCTGGCCATGGCATCATTCAGTTGCGCATCGTTCAGTTCATTGTGGCCGGTAGTAAAGCCAATAGCCGCACGGCCACCGCTTACCGCCTTTTTAATGCCCGAAACAAAAGCGTATTCCAGGTTTTCAATAGAGTTGTTAATTACTTCGTCGGCTGACGATCCTTTTTGCTGTTGCTGATACAGCAGCTTAACGGGTATATTTTTGCCATTATAAGTAACCATAGCTGCCGGAACAATGATCTGCTGATTAATGCCCGTTTCGGTTTTAACGCCCAGGTTGGTAGGCTCCAATCCCCACGATTGCAGCTTGGATATGGTTTGTTGCTGTTGCTCGGCAGATTGCCCCGTTAGCGGGTCAATAAACTCAAAATGCAGGTTGTTATGACTGTAAGCCTGCAGATTGCTTAGCATGTCGCGCGTTTCGTTTTGCAGACGTTTCATACCACCGGTGAGGTTGCCCTCCAGGTATACGGTTACTTTGGTTTCACCGGGTAGGGTAGCCAAAATATCCCGGCTTACTTGCGATAATGTGAATCGTTTCTCTTTAGTAAAATCAAAACGGGTGAAGCCTAAGCCAGCAATAACACTTATCAAATATATTAACAGAGCTCCCCATATAACCTTTTGTACGGGCTTTCCCTGGTTTTGCTTTGATAAGGAAATGATTGTTAGCCATATGAATAATACAGAAAGCAGAATAAAGTAACTCAGATCGCGGGTATCCAAAACACCACGACTTATAGAAACGTAATGTTGAGTGATGCCCAACCGTTGCAGACCGTAGCTTTGCAGCGATAGCAATCCGCTTAAAGAGTCAAAGCCACTGTAAAAAAAGAAACAGATAAAAACTGCGATGATGAAGGCTACTATCTGATTACGTGAAATGGCTGAAGCGAAAATGCCAATGGCTGCGAAAGCCGAACCCAATAAAAATAACCCGATGTAGGAGCCTATTACCGCTCCGGTGTCTAAGTTACCCGGCGTAACGCCTAATGAGTAAACCGAATAATAATAAACTAAGGTTGGCAGCAATGCAAACAGCACTATTAACACGGCAGCAAAGTACTTGCCTAACACTATCTGTAGGTGCGTTAGCGGGCGGGTGGCCAACAATTCAAAAGTACCTTCGCGGCGCTCTTCGGCTATGGAGCGCATAGTAATGGCCGGTACCAGTAACATGAACAGGTAGGGGGCTGTATTGAACAAACTGTCCAGTCCGGCGTAGCCGTAATCCAGTATGCTTGATTCGGGGAACACCCATAAAAACAGCCCAAGCACCAGTAAAAAAGCACCAATGGTTACGTAGGCTACCAATGAGCTTAAATAAGACGTTATTTCTTTTTTGAGGATACTATACACAGCGATACTTGACGGCCGAAATTACAACAATATTTGTTGAAACAGAAAAGGCCATCGGTATACCGATGGCCTTTTCAAATATGCGTATCGCTACGCAAAAAATCAGATTAGAAGCTGAAACCTAAACGGGCAGCGATCTGGCTGGTGGTACCACCGCTAACAGACCAACCTTCGTAACGTACGCCTAAATCTAAAACATCGCTAAATTTGTAACCAATGCCAGGAGCATAAGCGAAAGCAACTTTTTTATCAGCACCACTGGTAGTGATAAAAGTAGCACCCAATTGACCTTCAGCATATAGAGCGTCAGCAAGATCATATTTGATACCTAATTTTACAGGAATAAAACCCTGACCTTTATCATTTACGCCTAATGCTTTAAGCGCATTTTTAATATCGCTTTTGTAAGAGAAGAAAGTGTAACCTGCAGAAGCAGTGAACGCGGTTTTCTCAGCGATAGGAAGTGCATATTTCAATGAACCGCCAATTGCGAATGATGATACATCGCTTGCGCTACCAACAGGTAAACCCGCTTCAACACCAATGCTGAATTTGCCACCGTCTTGCGCAAAGCTTGTTGCTGCTACACCTAAAAATAATAAGGTTGCTAATAGAACTTTTTTCATAAATTGTTTTTTTAAGGTTAAAAAATGTGAGTTATTAAAATGTTAATGCAAAGATAAAAATATTGTATAAATCATATTAATGGCCTGTTAATATTGTCAAAATTTCTAAATAGGATTAAATTTATTACCGCATAAGACGAAGCATATTGTAGTTTTGTTACAACGATCTTGAATTTTTTTTGATAAAAACTGGAATGTAAGCCTGGGTTATGTGGCTATTTACCGAGTGTTCAAAGAGTTAAGGTCGCAAAATTTTTTGCAGGAGAATGGATCAACATGAGCTGTAGATTGGTTAAAAACTGTACCCCAACCTTAATGCAACCTGGCTAATGGTGCTGCCGCTACCGGCCCAGCCCTCATAGCGTAAACCCAGGTCAAAGCTGTTGATATTGTAAACCAGTCCAGGCGCGTAAATAAAGCGCACGGTGCGCCTTCCCCTTATTTCAAAAGCTGCGCCTGTTTGCGCCTCGGCATAGAGCTCTGCCACTAAACGGTATTTAATACCAACTTTTAATGGTGTATAAGTGGCTGCGGGTGGCTTAATGTTAGCGCCTATCAGCGTTTGTTTGGCAGGTAATGATGTGTAACCGAAGGATAAAGAAAGAAGCGTGTTCTCGTTGAGTATATTTTCTGTTTTTATAGCGCCGCCTATAGCTATAGAATAAGCATCAGCCGCTGCGCCTACGGGTATGCCCGCATCAATACCAATACTGGTACGGCCTTCGGTTTGGGCTACTACAGGGAGTGTTGCTACTATAAAAAGCAACAACATTAAAAAAAGCTTTTTCATAATAAGTTATTAGGTAAAGGTATTTAGGCCGCGTTATTGGTCAATTTAACAAAAATTGTCTCTAACGAGTTGGTCCCATGCGCTTCAAGCAAACCGGTTAAGGTGTCATCGGCCGCTATTTTTCCTTTATTGATAATGATCACCCTATCGCAAATGGCTTCTACCTCCTGCATAATGTGGGTAGAAAGAATAACGGTTTTGGTTTTGCCCAGATCACGTATCAATTGCCTGATGCCTATCAATTGGTTAGGGTCAAGTCCGGATGTGGGTTCATCCAGTATCAACACCTGCGGATCATGCAAAATAGCCTGTGCCAAACCAACCCGTTGTTTATAACCTTTTGATAGCTGGCCTACTTTTTTGTGTTGTTCGGCTGTTAAACCTGTAAGCTCAATCACCTCCGCAATGCGTGTTGCAGGATCAGCAATTTTATGAATGCCTGCAACAAAAGCCAAAGCCTCTTTAATGTACATATCCAGGTAAAGTGGATTGTTTTCCGGTAAATAACCTATCTGGCCGCGCGCCTGTAACGATTGCTTTTCCACATCAAAGCCGCATACGCTGGCGGTTCCGCTTGTTGCGGGTAAAAAACAGGTAAGCATTTTCATGGTGGTTGATTTACCGGCACCATTGGGCCCTAAAAAACCCAACACCCCCGTACCAGCGCTGAACGAGATCTGATCAACGGCTTTTTGCTGTCCGTAAACTTTGGTAAGCTCTTTTACCTCAACATTCATGTATACAAATTTAAGGTTTTAGCACTTACTGTTCCTCTCTGCTTAAAATAAACCGCAGCAGATCAAATATAGGCTGTTTAATTATTTTGCCTACATGTATGCCATTGGCTTTGCAAAGGGCTGTAAGTTCGGGAGTAAAAGTGTGGGCTATAGACCCCACAAAATGGCATTTATGATCGTGATATTGCGGGTACGATTTAATGTTGGTCTCAATAAATTCGGTAAGCCCTTTTTTGAGGAGTTCCTGCCCGTAATCTGTACGGCGCACTACATTTAAAAAACGTGCGAAAGAAGCGAGGTAGGCATTGGCGGCCGGCTTTTGATAAACGTTCTGCATCACAATTTCTTTGCTTAACTCATACGTGTTCTCAAACAGCGTTTGTACCTCGGGCGGCATGTGTCCGTATAAAAAATCGGTGATCAGCATTTTGCCAAACCAGTTGCCCGATCCTTCATCGCCTAAAATAAAACCTAAGCCGTGCTTGCCCGAGTGGGTGTCTTCACCATCAAAAAAAGAAATGTTGGAGCCGGTACCTAAAACGCAAACCAACCCTCTTTCATGCCCGCACGTTGCATAGGCAGATCCAAGCAGATCGCTGTCAACACTTATGTAAGCCTTAGTAAATAACTGACTTAAAGCGTTAGAGACGATCTCGTGCCTGTCTGGCCCCGAGCAACCGGCGCCAAAAAAGTAGATCTCGGTAACCTTTGCGGCATAAGCCAGCATGTCGGCACCGCGGTCCTGTAAAATTTTAACTATTTCTTTTTCTGTAAGAAAATAGGGATTGAGTCCCGGTGTACGAAATTCGATGGGGTCTCCGTCGGGTTGGGTAAGCAACCAATCTGTTTTTGATGATCCGCTATCGGCAACTAAGATCATGAAAGTTCCTCAAGTACCTGTCTGGTTATGGGTTTATGAACAAATTGAGTGATGTATTTATTAGCGTGCGAGCGGCGAAGATCTGTAGGGTCAAGAGATGAAGATAACATAAACACCTTTATGGCTTCTTTATTGATCTCCAGCTTATCAAACTCCTGCAAAAATTCAAACCCATCCATACCGGGCATGCGCAGGTCTAAAAAAATAACATCGGGGGTTAATGAACCATCGCGTAACGCTTCAATAGCTTCCGCAGAAGATTGACGAACTACAATGTTATCGGCAAACTTACAGCTTTCCAAAAGCCTGCTCGTGACAAAATTATCTATGTAATTGTCATCAATCAGCAAGCATGTTTTGTATAAAGCCATGGTTATTAAACATCAAAAATAAACTTTTATTTCATTATTGAATATTAATGTTGTTAGTAATTTGCTTTAATGAAATTTCGGCGCTTTTAGCCTGATATTCTGCGGAATAATAATTAACCTGCGCGTTTACAAAGTTCTCTTCGGCCTGGCGAACTTCAAGCGGGGTAATGTTGCCCAGTTTATATTTATCTAAGGTGATCTCTAAATTGCGTTTTGCAATGGCTACGTTAGCCTGCCCCAATTTAATAAGTTCAAGTCCTGAAAGGTAATTTGTATACAGGGAGTTAACCTGCGCGTCAATACCTAACTTAATATTTTTAGCCTGTATAGCAGAATTTTCTACCTGTATCTTCGCGTTGTTTTCGCGCCTGCGCTGATTAAATCCATCAAAAATATTAATGCTGGCAGTTAATCCGTAAGTTAAACCACGTGCATCATTGGCTAATAACGCGCCGCTTGGCGAGCGGCTGTTGGTAAAGTTATAGCCTGTTGTTAAACCCACAACCGGATAGCGCACCGCCCTAACCTGCCTCAGGTTGATCTCGGCCAGTTGTTTGGCTATCTGTGCCGACAAGATGCGCGGGTTTTGCGCTGCAGCTGCTGCTAAAACGTCGCCAAGCGCCAGTTTTTCATCAACAACTATGGTATCGGTTACGGCAAAATCAGTTTGCAGGTTGCGTACCAGTAACTGGTTCAATTGTATCTTGGTGGTTTTAAACAGTTGTAGTTGCGCAAGGTAGTTAGCCGTATCTGTGTTTACATTTACCTCAGCATTGTACACATCCAAACGGGCAACCGCGCCTACGGCAAACTTGTCTTTGGCAAACTGTAACTGTGCTTTTGATATGCCAATAGCGCCTTTAAGCGATTTTAATATCTGGTTTTGGTTAATCAGGCTGTAATAGGTGTTAATTACGTTGGTAAGCGTTTGTAAAACCGTATCGCGCGATGTTATGCCGCTCAGGCGTTCGCGGGTTTTAAGCGCGTCGTAGTTAGCAAACATGGCAAAACCGTCAAAAATGGTCCAGTCCATAGCCACACCATAATTGTTGTTTCGGCTACGCACGTTGGTAAAGCTTTGCGTTCCCGTGGTACGGGTTACAGTACTGTTTTGTACACTGTTATTGTTGGTAAAGCTACCTGTTAAGGAAGGTAAGAAGCCGGCATTACCCAGGGAAACATTGTTTTGTGCTATAGTGGCATTGTTCTGTGCCAGTTTTATATTGTAGTTATTTTGCAATGCTGTATCAATGGCATCTTTTAAGGTAAGCAAAGGCACGCGTTGCGCCTTTACTGCAAAAGCCGATAACATACAGCAGAGAATTAAATAGCCTGTTAGTTTAAGTTTCATTAAAGGGATATCTTAGTGTTGTTCAACCAACTTTACTTCTTCATTAGGGGTTGATGCTGCAAATTCGTCTTCAGCATCGGGGTCTCGGCGTACTTTTGATGCTATTAAAACATACATGGTTGGTATTACATAAAGCGTTAACACCAGTGAGAACAGCATACCGCCTATAATTACAATACCTAATGATACACGGCTTTTTGCACCTGCACCCAAAGCCAGGGCAATAGGTACTGAGCCTAATACTACCGCTAAGCTGGTCATTAAAATAGGGCGCAAACGAGCCGTAGCTGCTTCAACCACCGCCTCATATTTCTCAATGCCGTGTTCCATGCGCTGGTTGGCAAATTCAACTATCAAAATACCATTTTTGGTAACCAAACCAACAAGGGTAATTATACCTATCTGGCCAAAGATGTTTAACGTTTGATCAAATAACCAAAGCGATAAATAAGCGCCGGCAACCGCTAACGGCACCGTTAACATTACAATTACAGGATCTTTAAAGCTTTCAAACTGTGCAGCCAGAACCAGGTAAATGAGTAACAGCGCGAAGATGAACGCGAACAAAATGTTAGAACCACTCTCTGCAAAGTCGCGGGATGAACCGCTTAACGCAGTACTGAAGGTCTCATCTAAAGTAGCTTTGGCAATACGGTCCATTTCTTTAATACCGTCGCCAATGGTATAGCCCGGTGCTAAACCGGCTTGTATGGTAGCTGCCTTAAAACGGTTAAAGTGCAGTATGGATGGAGGAGTAGCGTCTTCTTCTACTTTCACCACGTTATCCAGTTGTATCAATTCACCGCGTGAGTTACGCACATACAACGTTTTAAGGTCAAGCGGTTCATCGCGGTTGGCGCGGTCGGCCTGCGCAATTACCTGGTACTGCTTACCGTTCATCAGGAAGTAGCTTAAACGGCTGTTACTATAATATAACTGCAAGGCCTGTGCAATATCAGCTACCGATACACCCAGGTCACGGGCGCGTTCACGGTCGGTAGTAATTTTAAGCTCAGGCTTGGTAAATTTCAGATTGACATCCGGTGTCACAAAAACCGGACTTTGCATTACCTCAGCCATAAATTCAGGCAGAACGTTACGTATCTTATCAAAGTTTTGGTTCTGCAAAACGTATTGTATAGGCTGCGAGCTACGCGCGCCGCCACCGCCTGCGCTAATGGTTTGCTCCTGTGTTACAATGGCACGTGCATCAGGGAATTTTTGCAGCGCTTTGGTCAGCATGTCGGCAATTTCCTGCTGACTGCGTTTACGCTTGTCGGGATCTGTCAAACCAATCATACCCATACCTGTATTTACAGCACCGGCACCACCACCGCCAAAAGCCACTATCTCAACATTCATGTTAGCTTCGGGAACTGAGTCGGCCACCATGTTAGATACCTTGTCCATGTAGTCGGCCATAAACTCGTAGGATGAACCTTCCGGACCGGTAACCGAGTAACGAAGGAAGCTGCGGTCGTCAAGTGGAGCCAGCTCAGAAGGTATCTGGCTGTTCAATCCCCATATAATGCCAATTGATGCCAAAAGTATAACTACTGCTATCCAGCGACGCTTCATAAATCCTACCAGTGTTTCGGTATAGGCATTGGTCATGCGGGTAAAGAATGGCTCGGTACGCTCGTAAAATTTAGATTTTTTGTGATTTTTACGAACGAATTTAACGCTCAGCATTGGTGTTAAGGATAGTGATACAAATGCCGATATCAATACCGAACCTGCAACCACCACCGCAAACTCCCGGAACAACCTGCCCGTAAAGCCTTGCAGGAACATTACCGGAAGGAACACTGCCGCTAACGTTACCGAAGTTGAAATTACCGCAAAGAATATCTCGCGAGAGCCTTCAAAAGCGGCCTTGCGTACATCCATGCCTTCCTCAATTTTCTTGTAGATGTTCTCCGTGACCACTATACCGTCATCAACCACAAGGCCTGTTGCCAGTACTATACCTAATAAGGTTAATATATTGATGGAGAACCCGCAGGCGTACATAATAAAGAATGTACCTACCAATGATACCGGTATATCAATTAACGGACGGAAAGCAATGAGCCAGTCGCGGAAAAAGAGGTAAATAATGATCACCACCAGCGCGAATGAAATAGCCAGGGTTTCTTCCACCTCTTCAATAGATTGTTTAATGAACTTGGTTTTATCAACCAAAACCTTAACCTGAATATCATCAGGCAGGTCTTTTTTCAGTTGATCAAAACGTTTGTAAAACTCTTTGGCAATGTCAACATAGTTAGCGCCCGGCTGTGGTACAATAGCTAATGAAACCTGCAATGTACCCGATTCCTTAAACGCCGTTTGCTCGTTAGCAGAACCTAACACAGCATAACCCACATCGCTTAAGCGGATAACGCGGTTGCTATCTGCACGGATAATAAGGTCGTTAAACTCTTTTTCGGTAGTCATTCTACCCACCGCGCGTATACTCAATTCGGTTTTGTTACCCTCAATTTTACCGGCAGGCAACTCCACGTTCTCGCGGTTAAGCGCTGTTGAAATATCATTGGCAGCCAGGCCTAATGCAGTAAGCTTAGCAGGATCTATCCATAAACGCATAGCGTACTGGCGCGTGCCCTGTAAGTTAATGGCGCTCACACCCGGAATGGTTTGTAAACCCTCCATCAACACGTTTTCGGCGTAATCATTAACCTGCGTAATGTCTCGCTTGTTACTTTTTACAGATACGGTGATGATGTTATCGGCATTCGCATCAGCTTTTGATACTACCGGCGGAGCGGTTATATCCTGCGGAAGCTGGCGCTGCGCTTGGCTCACCTTGTCGCGCACGTCGTTAGCGGCGGTTTCAAGGTCGGCATCCAGGTCAAACTCAACGGTAATGTTACTGCTACCTACTGAGCTGGTTGAAGTAATGTTACGGATGCCCGGCACACCGTTAATAGCTTTCTCTAACGGTTCGGTTATCTGCGATTCAATTACATCAGAGTTGGCACCGGTATAAGTGGTACGCACGTTAATGATGGGCGGGTCAACCGAAGGGAAATCTCGTATACCTAAAAAATTGTAGCCTATAATACCGAATACCACAATAACAACAGACATAACTGTTGCCAGCACCGGTCGCTTTATACTAACTGAGGATAAACTCATAGCTACTTAAATTAATTAATTGTTCGGATTAATTTTAACTGTGCCTTAGGGCGCATTTGCATAATTGCCGACACCACCACACTATCGCCCGGCTTTAAGCCATCGGTAATTTGAATTTTGGTAGCGGTACGCAAATCGGTGCTCACCGAACGCGGTACGGCTACGCCATTCTCATAAATAAATACCTTGCTGCCTTTAATATCAGGTGTAACAGCTTCGGTAGGCAGCATAATTGTTTTTGGGATCTGATCAAGCGAAAGGTTGATCTTGGCAAAGCTGCCCGCTTTTAACAAACCTTTTGAATTTGGCGCTTTGGCACGCACCGTAATGGTACGTGAACTTACGTTGATAGAGGGTTCAATGGCGTAAACAGATGCTTTAAAATCTTCGCGAGAGCTGGCTACTTCAAAGCTGATTTTGCTGCCGGTTTTTATATAACCCAGATATTTTTCAGGCACAGAGAAAGTAATTTTAGCCGGGTCCATATTTACCAAAGTGGCAATAGGGGTGTTGGGCGATAAATAACCACCAGGGCTAACACTGCGCAAACCAATTGTGCCGGAGAACGGCGCGCGCAACTCAGTTTTGGCTATCTGCGCCTTGATCATATCGGCCTGAGCATTCAATGTATTCAGGCTGGTTAATGAGGTTTCATATTCTACCTGACTGATAGCCTCTTTTTGCAACAGCTGCTTGTTGCGGCTTTCGTTTTGTTTGGCTAATTGTATCTGGTATTGGCTTTGTTTAAGCGATGCCACCAGGTCCTGGTCATTCACTTTAACCAAAAGTTGTCCTTTGTTTACGTGGCTACCCTCGTTAAAGTAGATGCCGGTAATACGGCCGGATACTTCGCTTATCAGGTTCACGCTTTCATTGGCATCAATGGTACCGGTAACATCTATATTGTTGC
The DNA here is from genome assembly GCF_002797815.1 of Mucilaginibacter auburnensis. Taxonomy (NCBI): domain Bacteria; kingdom Pseudomonadati; phylum Bacteroidota; class Sphingobacteriia; order Sphingobacteriales; family Sphingobacteriaceae; genus Mucilaginibacter; species Mucilaginibacter auburnensis. The sequence goes on along the minus strand of NZ_PGFJ01000002.1, from coordinate 1,274,822 downwards.
TGATGGTAGTGTCTTTAACGATCATTACCGTTACTGCTACAGGGCCGCCTCTTCTGCCACCACCGGGGCCGCCCGGGCCACCTCCTTTACCACCGCGACCACCTGCGCCACCAGGTCCGCCTGCTCCGGGACCACCTGCACCCGGTCCGCCCGGACCCTTAGCGCTCATGGCAGCACGTTTCTTTGCAGACTCGCTGAAAAATTTGTTGTAAACTAAAAAGCCGATAACTGCGGCAATAATGATGTAAACAATATATCTGGTTTTCATATTTTATTTTTGGACATCCAGGCTCAACCAAGCCTTATTCCTGAAGTAAAGATCAAAATGCATCTGCTAATACATTTAGGGCAGCAAAGGGTGCTAAATGCGTTGTAATATCAATATTTTTTGTTTAAAATACTTGATATCAGCGGCCTTTTTTGTCCAATTATTTAGAAGTTTCGCAACTTTTTTAAACCTCAATTGTATTTGCAGATTCAAACGGCAAAAGTAAATGGTAGCGTACCCACATAAGGGCGTGTATCAAGCATGTTACAACAGCTATTAGCTAATTATTTGATAAGCGGATAGAAATAAAAAAATTTATACATTGCAGTTATGAAGAAAATTTTTGCAACCCTTTTTTTTACAACCATATTTTTAATGAACAGTAATACCGGAAGCGCGGCAGGTACCGAGAAAATAAACTATACCATTACCTTTCCAGAAGCACAGGCCCATTATGCCGAAGTGGAGATGACCATAAGCGGTCTTAATCAAAAAACATTAGACCTTAAAATGCCGGTTTGGGCGCCGGGCTCTTACCTGGTACGCGAGTTTACCCGCAACCTGGAGGGATTTACCGTAAGCGCAGGCGGCAAAGAGTTGCCTGTTACTAAAACCCGCAAAAACATATGGCATGTCAGCACCGATGGTTTAGCTGCCATTACCGTTAAATATAAAGTATACGCGTTTGAGGTATCGGTACGTACCAGCTTTATTGATGCCGACCATGCATTCATTTCTTCGCCTGATTTTTTTATCTATCCGGAAGGCATGCTGAAAAATGCATCAACAGTTAAAATTGTACCGTATAAAGGCTGGACGACCGTATCAACCAGTCTGGAAAAAGTGAATGGCGATACCTTTACACGCACCGCGCCTGAATATGATATCCTGTTTGATTCTCCTATTGAAGTAGGTACGCAGGATGTTTTCAGCTTTAAAGTTGGATCAACAGATTATGAAGTTGCTATGAGCGGTGGCGGCAACTATGATAAAGAACGCGTTAAAAAAGACTTTACCCGACTGATAGAGGAGGAGGTTGCCGTATTTGGCGAGAACCCTAACAAGCATTATACCTTTATTATTCATAATTATTTAAAAGGTGGTGGCGGTTTGGAGCATTTAAGCTCAACCACCTTGGGCGCTACGCGCGATGGTTATACGCACGAAGGTACTTACCAGAGTTTTTTGTCGTTGGCTGCGCATGAGCACTTTCACCTGTGGAACGTTAAACGTTTACGGCCGATAGTATTAGGTCCGTTTGATTATGATAATGAGAACTACACCACCAACCTTTGGATAGCAGAAGGCTTTACCGCCTACTATCAGGATATTATAGTGCGCCGTACACAATTGTACGCCCCGCAAAATTATCTTGACCTGATGGCAAGACAAATTAACCAGTTAGAGAACCAGCCAGGCGTAAAAGTACAAAGCGTGGCTATGGCCAGTTTTGATGCCTGGATAAAAGCTTACCGCCCTAACGAGAACTCAAACAATACCACCATATCATACTATACCAAAGGTGCCATCATTGCCATGATGCTTGACCTGGAGATCATTAACAACAGCAAAGGCAAAAACTCACTGGATGACGTAATGCGCTATATGTATAATGAATACTACAAAGGCAAAAAGCGCGGATATACCGACGCGGAGTTTAAACTGGCGCTGGAAAAATTTGCCGGTAAAAGCCTGGATAATTTTTACGCCAGGTATATTAACGGTGTAACCGATATTGACTATAACAGCTACCTGGCTTTTGCGGGTTGCAAAATGACCGATGAGTTGGCCGGCAGCAATTCGCCTGCTTTAGGTATTACCATGGTGGCTAATACCCGCAGGGTGATTGTAGCCTCTGTGTTACGCGGCACCTCTGCCTGGGATGATGGTATTAACGTGAACGACGAGATCATCACTATTGACGATAAACCGGTTGACAGCAAAGAACCCTTGTTTGGCGACAAAAAGGTGGGTGATAAAATAATGGTTAAACTCATACGCGACGGCCTGGAAAAAACCATTCCTGTTACACTTAAAAAATCGGCCACGGTTAAATATAAAATTGAGCAGTTGCCAAACGCTACCGCACAGCAAATGGCGGTACGTAAAAAGTGGTTAACGTTGCAGTAAAAGAGAATGGATGATGAAGCGATAGAAAAACGGACTAACAATCGCTTCATTACCGCTCATAGCCGCGGGGGCTTAGTCACTTTTTCCTTGATGAAAAAGTAACCAAAAAATCAAGCCGAAAAAAACCTTCCCCGCTCAAGGCCTTTACGCATGGCCCGGTTTTTCGGCAGGCATTTACCCGCTTTCTCTTCACATTGAGAGGAACGAAGCAATCTCGCTGAGATAGGTTGCCCGTTTACAAGTAATTGTGGGTTACCTGACGCCGTTCATGTCGCACGGGGATTGCTTCGTACCTCGCAATGACGTCGACTTGTTTTGGTGTCATTATTAAACGAAATAAACGCTGCGTCTCTACAAAAAAACACAAACGCCCTTTTTTCAGGGCGTTTTTTTTATTTTATAAGCACAATAATTAACTTATTATACGTTTGGCATCGTTTTGGTATTGGTGTATATAACTTATGAAATTCATTTACTAAAACTAAAACACTATTACCATGAACTCATTATTGTATATCATCGCAGTTATTTTAATTATAGGTTGGGCATTAGGCTTCTTTATGTATTCAGCAGGTGGTATTATCCACGTATTGTTGGTTATTGCTATCATTTCATTATTGTTAGGCGTTATAAGAAGGCCAACCGCGCTTTAATTTAAGCGAATAGAAAATTTATAAAGTCCGTACTGCATCTGCAGACGGACTTTTTTGTTGGGTGCTACAGTAGGTACGGCATGTTTCCCAAAATCGAAAATAATCGATAAATTTGCACTATGGAATTAGATGCTAAGAAAGTAGAGAAGATATCAAAAGCGCTGGGAGATTCTTATCGTTTACAAATTATGGCTATGGCCAAAAGCCAGGATGACGCTTGCCTTAAATGCGCGTGCATTATTGATAATATAGGGTTGGCTCAATCTACCATATCTCACCATTTAAGTCAGTTGGTTGATGCCGACCTGCTTATTGCTACTAAGGATGGACGTAATGTGAACTACAGAGTAAATAAAGAAACAATGGATAGTTACCTGAAATTTTTAAGCGCTTTTAAAAGCTAAAAAAAAATTAAAATAATTAATCGAAATATTTCGATATATCAATTTAATGTGTTTATATTTGCTGCGCGATTCAGGAAGAGTTTCGCAATAATACATCGAAAAATTTAAATATATAAATAAATGAAAAAGTTAGAAAATAAAGTTGCCGTAGTTACAGGTGGCAACAGCGGTATAGGTTTGGCAGCAGCAAAATTATATGCGCAACACGGCGCTAAAGTGGGTATAACAGGCCGTAACAAAACCACAATTGATACAGCGGTTGCCGAAATTGGTGAAGGTGCGGTAGGTGTTGTAGCCGATGTGGCCAACATTAACAGCATTGCACCTGCTTATGAGCAGATAACAGCTCAGTTAGGTAAAATAGATGTGTTGGTGGTTAACGCCGGCGTTTATGCAGGTTTACCACTGGCAGATTTTACGGAGGAACTTTTTGACCAGTTAAGTGATATTAACTTTAAAGGCGCTTTCTTCTCTGTACAAAAGGCTTTGCCTTATTTAAATGATGGGGCATCCGTTATCATCACCTCATCGGCAGTGAGCAACAAGGCCTTTGCAGATGCATCTGTATACGCGGCTACCAAAGCAGCCACAACATCGCTGGCCAGAGGTTTATCGTCTTCTTTGTTAGACAGGAACATCCGCGTTAACGTATTGTCTCCCGGTCCTATTGAAACGCCTATCTTCGGTCGCGGTGGCGCAAGCGCTGCCGAAGTTGACGGGATGAAAGATTACATGGCTTCTATTGTACCCGCAAAACGTTTAGGTAATGTGGAAGAAATAGCCGAAGGCTACCTGTACCTCGCATCAGACGATTCAAAATACATGGTGGGCGGCGATTTGGTGCTGGATGGTGGCTTTAGCAGGTTTTAATTGGAGGTAAAAGGTTAAAGGCGAAAGCTAAAAGGTTTTGCTTTTGAAGGGCAGTCCGGGTGCGGGCTGCCTTTTTGTTGGATTACTTTTTCGCCGTTGTTGTGTCTTATGACCAACAACTGAAGCGAGGGGTAGATGAGTGATTAATTAAATTCCGGCATTGTTTATTTGTTGGTGATAACACCAACAAAGGCGGAAAAGGTGGGGTCTCACAAAAACTATGTAAAATCCAATATCTTTGTTCACTAAACCGAATAATTATGGAAAATATTGAAATTTACAGCAAGCTAATAGAATATTCCTCTATTGCAGAAGAAGTATGGGTTTTTCTTTTGACTCAAGAATCACTAAATCGTGTCCCCGAAAACCTAACTTTGCGAGACGGTCTTATACTAAACTATTTCGTTGATTATGACATGTATATGTCTAAATCTCTCACTTTATTAAATATTGACGCCAACCAATTTAAACTATTATTCGGTATAAGGGGATATGAAACATGGATGTTTTTAGATTCTGTTTCAATTAAAGATTACTTAATCAAAAACGAACAATATGTTGTTAATGAAATAGGCAATGCTAAGAGGTTGGTGAATATTCATAACGGATCAACATTTGAAGATTTAGTAAATCGATTGGGTTCTTCAGTGATGCTACTAAATAAAAATAGAATGGGCCTCATTTATAAATAACCCAGCGTCACGAGAATGTCGTACCGCCGTTGGGCAAACGCTTCTTATGATCGCCCCGTTGTCCGAAGTCTGTGACTTCGGACAACGGGGGCCTTGCAGGTGTTCCCGCCCGCCGTTGTTGTGTCTTATGACCAACAACCGAAGCGATAGGTAGAAGAATGATTATTGAAATTTTGATTGTAAATTGCGTTTGCTTACTACCTGAACATCATGTCCCTAAATTTCAAAACTACCCAAAACATCATACTGGAGAACGAACGCGTTTTGCTGCGACCGTTGCAGGCGGAAGATTTTGACCATCTTTTACCTTTCGCGTTGAATGAACCCGAGATCTGGAGATATTCTGCCCGGACCGCCGAGAGTGCAGCACTATTAAAGGAGTACATTGATGGAGCAATAAAGGCACGTGAAGCAGGTGCAGAATACCCGTTTATTGTGTTCGACAAAAAAGCAAATGCTTACGCAGGAAGCACACGTTTTTACGAGATACAACCTGAGAATGGCGCATTGGAAATAGGCTACACCTGGTATGGTAAAGATTTTAGAGGTAGCGGATTAAACAAGCATTGTAAGTTTTTACTACTGCAATTTGCTTTTGAAACTATGCAGACCCACCGGGTAGGCTTCCGTGCCGATGCCCGCAATGAGGTAAGCATTGCCGCCATGAAAAGTATTGGCTGTACGGTTGAGGGTGTTATTCGCAGTCACGGCGTTTTACGTGATGGCGGAAGGCGCGATTCCGTATTATTGAGTATTTTGAAAGACGAATGGTTTGGCGGAGTTAAGGAGCGGCTGAAGGGGAAGACGACTTGTTAACTTATTTTTTAATTACTTGAGAAGTAGCGCGGCACGAAGTTAAGTACTATGGATATAAAATATATAATTGAAACTTTTAGGAAGGCGCATGAAAGTATAGAAGAAACTATTGAGAATATAAAACCTTTATATTCAGACGAGCAACAGCTCTGGCCGCAACTTGAAAAGCTAAGTGTGCCAGTGCTTATACATGAAAAGCTAATTAATTTTTTAGCAGACAGCATGCAAATGGTTAACGATGAAGAGCGATTTAAATCTTTTGATTTAGAGGATATAAAAACTATTTACCAATTACTTGTGGAATATTATCCTAATAATATACAGTATAGACTGGACCTTATTGGTTTTGTTTATAACGTATTAGATAACGAGAAAGAAGCGTCGGCACTTGCAAATGAAGCTGTGAAGATGATGGATACTAAACGAACTGAATTTGTCCGCTTTTTAAAATAGATAATTAGTTAAGCCTGTAACTTTTTACTCCTTTTTCACCCCTCTGCCACACTGGTCGAAATTTATAAATTCGTTTTATAATAAGACACCATTCTGTTTGCACATAAACCAATTGTGATCTGAGTTAAGTTAGTGTACCCAACCCTGTCCCAAATGGTGGACCAAAAATCTGAAGCTGATGGAAATTTGTCCCGAATTGAATAATGATAAAAATATAATATTCTGATTTTTAACTAAATAAATAAATTTTATGCTCTAAAAACTGCATCGTTCGCATATGCGCATGGGACAGGTTAGTGTACTAATTGTGTGCAATGTTAACCACTCCACATTTGTTTAAACAAGTTACATTATAGCCTAAACAAAGTTTAACTTTAAGCGGTTAAACAATAAACAAACAACACTATGATAACTCCAGACGACGACCTATTACCCGACGATTCAGAAACAGAAGATTTTGAACAGACCAGTCAGCAAGACATCCACTCCAACGGTTTTGACGATGATGATTTGATTACCGACGATACCGAAGATGAATCGGACGCATTGAGTAGAGCCTATGATGCTGCCGAACCATCATACACTCTTAATCTGGACGATGAGCCGCAAGATGATGAGTAGTTTTAAAGATTTTGAAATTAAAGTTACCATCAACGGCGGACAGATCATTACTATCCGCACAACATAGTCGGAATGTACGGAAGTGCGAAAGTCGGGAAGATAAAGCAGGTTACCCTAATGCTTCTACTCGTCTTTCGGACTTTTCGGACTTTCCGATTAAAATCGTAAATCAAATCCCACCTTTTAGCTTTCGCCTTTAACCTTTCGCCTCCAAAAGCTATCTTTGCCGATTATCGTTCAGCAATAAATGAAAATATCATATAACTGGCTTAAAGAATTTATCCAAACCGACAAAACTCCGCAGGAAATATCTGTGATATTAACCGGTACCGGTTTGGAAGTAGAGAGCCTTGAAAAAGTACAGGCCGTTCCCGGCGGTTTAGAGGGTTTGGTTATTGGCTACGTTAAAGAGCGTACCCAACACCCCAATGCCGACAGGCTCAGCATCACCAAAGTTGATGTAGGCACCGGCACCGACCTGCAAATTGTTTGCGGAGCGGCCAACGTGGCCGCCGGTCAGAAAGTAGTGGTAGCTACCGTTGGTACCACTGTACACCCAACAAGCGGCGAACCGTTTGCCATCAACAAATCAAAAATACGTGGCGAAGTATCTGAAGGTATGATCTGTGCCGAAGATGAAATTGGCTTAGGCACAAGTCATGAAGGTATTATGGTGTTGCCTGAAGATGCCGTTGTAGGTACCCCGGCAAAGGAATACTTTAACCTGAACGACGACTACATGTACGAGATAGGCCTTACGCCTAACCGTGCCGATGCTACATCGCACCTGGGTACCGCCCGCGATATTGCAGCCTTCCTGAAAACCACCGTTGTAAAACCGGATGTGTCTGCTTTTGCTGTAGATAACAACAGCCGTGTTATTGATGTGGTAGTGGAGAATGAGCAGGCGAGTCCGCGGTATGCAGGCTTGACCATATCGGGCATAGAAGTGAAACAGTCGCCGCAATGGTTAAAAGAGCGTTTGGCGGTGATCGGAGTAAGATCTATTAACAATATTGTTGACGTTACCAACTACGTGCTGCACGAGTTGGGTCAGCCGCTGCATGCTTTTGATGCCGATGCTATTACTGGTGGTAAGGTAATCGTTAAAAACTGCCCTGAGGGCACCCTGTTCAAAACATTAGATGATACAGAGCGCAAACTCTCTGCCGATGATCTGATGATTTGCAACACCGAAGCGCCTATGTGCATAGCTGGTGTTTTCGGTGGTAAAGATTCCGGTGTTAGTGAAAAAACCACCAGCATATTTTTAGAGAGCGCTTATTTTAATTCTGTATCAGTACGTAAAACGGCTAAGCGCCACGGATTAAAAACGGATGCTTCCTTCCGCTTTGAGCGTGGCACAGATCCTGATATGCCTGTGTTTGCTTTAAAGCGCGCCGCTATGCTGATAAAGGAAGTAGCCGGGGGAAGTATATCCTCGGATATTATTGACCTGTATCCAAATCCTGTTCAGGCACCGGTAGTTGAGCTGCCTTATGCTAAAGTGGATAGATTGATCGGTCAGCAAATACCACATGAAGAGATCAAGGCCATTGTTACTGGCCTTGAAATGCAGATAGTAAATGAAACCGCCGAAGGTTTAACACTAAGCATCCCGCCATACCGCGTGGATGTAACCCGCGATGTAGACGTTGTTGAGGATATACTGCGCATATACGGCTATAACAATATTCATATACCAACGCAAATACGGGCTTCACTAAATACTTCACAGCGTCCGGAGAAAGACACTGTTCAGAACCTGTTGAGCGATCTGCTTACTGCCAATGGTTTTAACGAGATATTGTCTAACTCGCTAACTAAATCAGCCTATTCTGAGGATCTGGATTCGGCGGTGAAGATATTGAACCCATTAAGCTCTGATCTGGACATTATGCGTCAAACCATGCTGTTCTCTGGTTTGGAGGCTATCGCCTACAACCAAAACCGCCAGGCTGCCGATCTGAAGTTTTATGAGTTCGGTAAGGTGTACAGCATTAAGGAAGATAAATACATAGAAAGTCAGCGCTTTGCTATTTTTATTACCGGCGATGCAAGTCCGGCGCAATGGAACCAAAAGGCTAAGGCTTCAACTTTTTACAACATCAAATCTTTGGTGGACGGCATTCTTAAAAAATTGAATGTTACCGATGCTATATTGACCGACAGCGATACTAAGGAGCTGGCTTACGGATTGAACTACACCCGCAACAACAAAACGCTGGTAACAGTTGGTAAAGTTGCTGCACCGGCACTTAAAAAAGCCGGGGTAGACAAGGAGGTGTTTTATGCCGACATCAACTTTGATCAGTTGATGACCATCGCTAAAAAGAACAAGATAGTTTACCAGGAGATCTCAAAATTCCCTGCCGTAAAACGCGATCTGTCAATGTTAGTAGACAAAGCAGTTACGTTTGACCAGCTGAAACGCATAGCCCAACGCACAGAGAAAAAACTGTTGCAGCAGGTAGATATTTTTGATGTATATGAGGGCGACAAACTTCCGGCAGGCAAAAAATCATATGCTCTGAGCTTTGTATTGCAGGACGCTGAGAAAACTTTGACGGACAAAGCCATTGACAGTGTTATGCAAAAAATTATGTATAACTTAGAAAAAGAAGCAGGAGCGGAGATTCGTAAGTAGTCAAATAGAGATTAGTTGATCAGAGATTAGGATTATCATGAGTACATTTTCTGATTTGGAAGTTTGAAAAAAATCGAGAATCCTGAGAAACGCTATTTTTGAGTTGACAAATTCTTTTCCTGTTGAAGAGAAGTAGATTGACTGACCAAATTATCAGATCTTCCAGATCAATAGGAAATAATATTGCAGAGGGTTATGGCAGATTTCATTATGCAGATGAAGCAAAGTTTCTATTGAATGCACGCGGTTCCAGTAACGGAAACGATTGATCATTTAATTATTGCATTAGATAACGGTTATATATCAGAAGCAACGTTTGATAAGTTTAAAGCTGATTGCGACGAATGTGCCAAAATGATCAATGGATATAAACTATTTACGTAGTCAGTCAACACAAAAACCTGCAACAAAATAAAAATACAAAACTAGTCTATAATCAACCCAATCAACTGGTCAACTAATGAGCACCACAGCAACTTTAGATAACGTAATTGAAAAAACCGAGCGCCTTATACAGCTTTGCTCTGTTTTGCAGGAAGAGAATGACCTGTTGAAATTGGAGAATGATACGTTGCAGGTGGCGCTAAATGCCAGTAAAAATAAAACCAAAGAGCTTGAAGAAAAGCTGAGGGCACTGAAATTAGCTAAGTCATTTTCAGAAACAAACGAAAAAAGTGTTGACATTAAACAAAAAATTAGCGAATTTGTGCAGGAAATAGATAAGTGTATTGTATTGCTGAAAAAGTAGTACAGAAAGTGAACAAGCTCAAATGGGAGAAATCTCAATAAAAATAAATATTGCTGACAGAGTTTACCCTTTAAAGGTAAACATGGAAGAGGAAGAAATTATACGTAGGGCAGCTAAATTAATAAACGACCGCATAAAGGAATATCAGGAGAATTATGCAGTTAGAGATAAGCAGGATCTGTTGGCTATGAGTGTGTTGCATTATGCCACATCATCATTAAAAGCAGAGAAGAAGGTCAGCTTTGAAGATACAGAGGTGGCCGAAAAAACTTATCAGTTAGACAAAATGCTGAACGACTTTTTTTCAAAGCAATAACGTTCTTTACATAAGCTAAAAGGCGAAACAATAAGCTTAGAGCCAACAGGTTAAGGTGGCTTTTAGCTTTGGTATTTCTGCCATTGGCTAATTAATGAGTAATTAAGATTTAACCGCGGTTAAATTTTGAGTTCACTATTGAAAACTTAACACTTCAATATTAAGGGATCAAAGAGGGCATGCGTTAAACGTTGTATTAACGGTAACCTATGGCCCCAAAGTATCTGTACGAAGTTTTTAGAATACATGAGCTTGAAGTTTAATCGCGGTTTTTTTATTTATATAACCTAAAACAAAGAATGAACATATTATATGTTATTATCGGGTTGCTGGTAGGTATCCCGACGGGTGTCGTTATAGGACGATTCCTGCTGCGCAAGCTGTTCAAAGACCAGGAAGCAGCTGCTCAGCTAAAAGTTAAAAAAATACTGAAGGATGCTGAGAACGATGCCGAGATATTGAGGAAAAACAAGTTGCTGGAAGCTAAAGAACGCTTTCTGCAAATGAAGGCTGAGCACGAAAAAGAGGTAAATCAGCGTAATAATGAGGTTGCTCAGCGCGAAAACGGCGTTAAACAAAAAGAACAGTCTTACAACTCCAAACTGGAGAATTTAAGCCGTAAAGAGAACGAACTGGATAATGCACGTAAAAAACTTGAGGCCCAAACCGAAGTTCTGGCAAAAAGACAGGAAGAGGTAGAAGCTTTGAAAAACCAACACGTTCGCGAGTTAGAAACCATTGCAGGTTTATCTGCCGAAGAAGCAAAAGATCAGTTAGTAGAAAACCTGCGCGAAGATGCACGCAGCAAGGCCATGGCTCAGATTAAAGACATTGTTGACGAGGCTAAGTTAACTGCTACCAAAGAGGCTAAAAAGATAGTTATCCAAACCATACAGCGTACGGCTACCGAGGCTGCTATTGAGAACACCGTATCCATCTTTAACATTGAAAACGATGAGATAAAAGGCCGTATTATTGGTCGTGAGGGTCGTAACATACGTGCGTTGGAAGCTGCTACCGGTATTGAAATTATTGTTGACGATACACCTGAGGCTATCATCTTATCGGGCTTCGACCCTGTTCGCCGCGAGATTGCCCGTTTGGCAATGCACCGTTTGGTAACTGATGGTCGTATTCACCCCGCACGTATAGAAGAGGTGGTTGCTAAAACTAAAAAGCAGATAGAGGAAGAGATTGTAGAAATAGGCGAGCGTACAGTTATTGACCTGGGTATAACCGGTTTACACCCTGAATTGATACGTATGGTTGGCCGTATGCGCTACCGTTCATCGTACGGGCAAAACCTGTTACAGCACTCACGTGAGGTAGCTAACTTTTGTGCCACTATGGCTGCCGAGTTAGGCCTGAACGTTAAATTAGCTAAACGTGCCGGCTTACTGCATGATATTGGTAAAGTGCCTGATGATAATCCTGAACTGCCACACGCTATTTTGGGTATGCAACTGGCCGAGAAATATAAAGAACATCCGGAAGTATGCAACGCTATCGGCGCTCACCACGACGAAATAGAGATGACTTCTATGTTATCACCTATCATACAGGTTTGTGATGCTATTTCAGGTGCACGTCCGGGCGCGCGCCGTGAGGTGGTGGAGAGCTACATTAAGCGTTTGAAAGAACTGGAAGAACTGGCTATGTCATATCCGGGAGTAGAAAAAACTTTCGCTATACAAGCTGGTAGAGAGTTGCGTGTAGTGGTAGAAAGCGAAAAAATTAGTGATGCACAGTCTGAAGTACTGGCAGCCGATATATCTAACCGTATACAAACTGAAATGACCTATCCAGGGCAGATCAAAGTTACAGTAATACGGGAGACACGCTCAGTAGCATTCGCTAAGTAAAAAACAATACATTATTGTCATTGCGAGGTACGAAGCAATCGCTTGCTGCAAAGTCCGCGATTGCCACGCTACGCTCGCAATGACAATTTTTTTCAGTTATATGAAAAATCAACTCAAAGCCAAGCCTCAGCCTAACATTGAAAAGCGCCCTGTTGATGTTGTTTTAGATGAGTACAATTCATTTCATACCAACCCAACAAACCGTTTGATCAGTTATCTCTCCATTCCATTGGTGAGCTTCGGTATATTGGCGTTTATCTGGTCTATTCCGTTTCCGCATTTTGATTTTTTAGGCAAGTACAACGGCTTTATTAACTGGGCATCATTTCTAATAGCCGGAATGATTTATTACTACCTGCGTTTATCGCCGCTAATGTCCTACGCCGTACTGTTCGTATTAGCTGCCTTTAGTTACCTGATTGTTTCATTAGAGAAAACTGTTGTATTGGCTCAAATCGGATTGTTTTTTGGTATACTGGGTAGCGTGGCCCAGTTAATTGGCTATAACAAAGAAGGAAGAAGACCATTATTTGCCCAGGATTTAAAATTTATGGCGATAGGCCCTATGTGGCTGTTTAGCCTGTTGTTTAAAAAGTTGAATCTGCGTTACTAAGGTATTTATCAGGATATCTTATCCCAACTCAATCCATTAGTTTTTGATTGGAATGCCACACGTAAAAGCTCGTTCTCTGGTGCGGCCAATTGCGGATCTTTAGAAAATACAACCTCTACAAAATTTCGTATCTGCGTTAATAATTCCTGATCTGTAACCAGATCAGCTACCTTCAAATCCATTATACCGCTTTGTTGGGTGCCTTCAATATTGCCGGGTCCGCGTAGTTTAAGGTCAGTTTCTGATATTTCGAAGCCATTGTTAGTTTTAACCATGGTATTAAGCCTTACGCGGCCATCAGGACTCAATTTGTCCTTGCTCATGAGCAAACAATAGCTTTGCTCAGCACCTCGGCCCACACGCCCCCGTAACTGGTGTAATTGGGATAAGCCAAAGCGTTCAGCATTCTCAATGATCATTACCGAAGCGTTTGGCACATTAACACCCACTTCAATAACGGTTGTAGCTACCATTATTTGGGTGTCGCCTTTTACAAAGCGTTGCATTTCGGCTTCCTTTTCGGCCGCCTTTAATTTGCCATGCACAATACTGATGTGGTATTGTGGTAGCGGAAACTCGCGGCGCATTATTTCTATGCCATCTTCCAGATTTTTAAGGTCAAGTTTCTCGCTTTCTTTGATCAGCGGGTAAACTACATAGATCTGTCTTCCCTTGGCTATCTCCTGTTTCATAAAACCAAACATGCGCAGACGTTGGCTCTCGTAAAAATGCAGCGTTTCAATTGGCTTACGTCCGGCAGGCAGCTCGTCAATCACCGAAACGTCCAGATCGCCATACAGCGTCATGGCCAATGTGCGGGGAATAGGCGTGGCTGTCATCACCAAAACGTGTGGCGGTATTGTGTTTTTGCGCCAAAGCTTAGCGCGTTGTTCCACACCAAACCTGTGCTGCTCATCAATCACCACCATGCCCAGGTTTTGGTATTGCACTTTGTCTTCAATTAGCGCATGGGTGCCAATCAATATTTTTAGCTCGCCGTTTTCCAGCTTTTCGTGAATAAGCCTTCGCTGGCGTTGCGGTGTTGACCCTGTTAGTAGTGCAACCTCTAAAAAGTCATCGCCAATAACACCCTTTATAGTTTGATAATGCTGACTGGCCAGTATCTCGGTAGGCGCCATTATACAGGTTTGAAAGCCATTATCAATAGCTATCAGCATGCTCATTAAGGCCACAATTGTTTTACCACTGCCCACGTCGCCTTGCAGCAGGCGGTTCATTTGTACGCCACGCTGGGTGTCCTGGCGTATCTCCTTTAGTACCCGCTTTTGCGCTCCCGTTAATTCAAACGGCAGTTTATACTCATAAAACTCATTGAAGTAATGTCCTATCTTGTCAAATACATTCCCTTTAAATTTTTGCACTCTGAGTAATTTGGTGCGCAAAAGTTTAAGTTGCAAAAAGAATAGTTCTTCAAATTTAAGGCGATGCTGTGCTTCCGCTAACTTTATAGCATCATCCGGAAAATGAATTTGACGATACGCTTCCGCGCGGCTCATCAGCTTGAAGCGGTTCAAAATGTAAAGCGGCAGGTTTTCTGTTATGCTGTTACCATATTGCTCTAATAAAGCAGCAACCAATTTTTGCAGACCTTTGCTGTCTAACTGAAATTGCTTTAATTTTTCGGTTGAGCTGTATACCGGTTGAAGTGTTAAGTTCCCTTTACGTTTGGCCGCTTCCGGTGTATAGAGGTCCATTTCGGGGTGAGACATTTGTGCCCTGCCGTTAAATGAACCGGGTTTGCCAAACAGCACATAAGCTTTACCGGGCACCAGCGTTTTTTCTATCCACTTTATGCCCTGAAACCATACCAGTTCCATTAAGCCGGTGTCATCTCTCACGTTCGCAACAAGCCGTTTGGTATGTTTTTCGCCTAAAATTTCTTTATTAATAAGGCGCGCTATTACCTGTACGTAAGGTAACTCGTCATTAACTTCCCTTATTTTATAAAAGCGGGTACGATCAATATGCCGGAATGGATAGTGCCTGAGCAGATCGTCAAAAAAATGAATGCCGAGTTCCTTTTTTAGAACCTCGGCACGTGCGGCACCAACACCTTTCAGGTACTCAATAGGAGTTTGTAATGTGTGGCCGTTCAATACGCTAAGTAAATATTATGGTTTTACCGCAATAACAGATATTTCAACGCTAACGCCTTTTGGCAATGCAGCTGCCTGCACAGTTTCACGGGCAGGGAAATCGCCTTCAAAGTAGGTACCATATACTTCATTCACTTCGGCAAAATCGCCCATGTTTTTTAAAAAGATGGTAGTTTTTAATATGTGCTCAAAGCCTGCACCTGCCCCTTCTAAAATGGCACCTATGTTTTCCATTACCAGGTGTGTTGCTGATGAAATATTATCAGTAACGAGTTCGTTGGTAAAAGGGTGAAGCGGGATCTGCCCTGAAACAAATATTAGGTTGCCTGCAATAATTGCCTGGCTATACGGGCCAATTGGAGGTGGGGCATCATTAGTTGTAACTACGGTTTTCATAGGGAATAAAGATATATAAAGTGCAAGTTATTTTTTAAGCACGAACCACTGAAATAGTTTCCATAAAATGCCGGCTGTGAACATTATTATAGCTGTAGCATTAATAATGTGCATTACTTTGAGATTAAAGCTTTGCGGCCTGTTTGGATCTTTCTTTCTGAAGAAGTACATAAAACAAATTTACAATAAATTTTAAGCAGTGTTTAATACAAAAAAAAGAAGGCCTTCCGGTAAGGAAGGCCTTCTTAATATTTCAAACTGAATCAAAATTATTTTTTGAATTGAACACGACGGTTTAATACACGTCCTTCTTCAGTTGAGTTGTCAGCAATTGGCTGAGTTTCGCCAAAACCTTTTACAGTGATTTTGCTTGCAGCAACACCAGAGTTAACTAAGTAAGTTTTTACTGAGTTAGCACGGTCACGAGATAATTTCAAGTTGTGAGCAGCAGTACCTTCAGATGAAGCGAAACCTTGTACTTCAACAGCAGAACCAGAAGTTCTTAAGTCAGCAGAAGTTGCGTCAAGAGCTGGGTAAGAAGAAGTTCTTAATACTGAGCTATCAAATTCAAACTGGATGTTGCTGTAAGCTGCACCAGCTGGGCTTGCAGCAACAGTGTCTTGTTTAGGGAACACAATTGGGCAGCCACCACCGTCAACAACAGTACCAGCAGGAGTACCTGGGCATTTGTCAAATTGATCAGCAACACCGTCACCGTCAGAATCTTTTTTCAGGTCGTTAACAGCGTTTTCTACGTTGGTAACACGGCCTTTTAAAGCTTCAACTTCACGACGTAAAGCTGCATCGTATAATTCATCATACATTAAAGCTACAGGGTTGGTAAACTCTAAAGCTGGTTTGTCTTTTGAACCAAGAGTGAACTCTAAACCTGCGTAACCATATGCATAACGGTCTTTAGTAGGGTAGCTTCTGCGAACAGCGTCAAAGTTATCACCATCAATGAAGTTTTGAGTATAACCAACATTTAAGGCAACAACATCGCTTAATCTGAATTTAGTACCAACACCAATAGGTAATACTAACTCAGTAACGCGGTTAGGATATTCCTGGTTTAAAGGAGTACCTGCAGGCGGGTTGTAAGCAACCATTGTAGGTTTGTAGTTGATCAAGTTCCAACCGGCTTTACCGTAGAATATGATACCTCTTTCGCGTTTAAGGAAATTGATGTTAGCAATGTTGATAACACCGTTGATACCGTACTGGAAGAAATCAGTAGAGAAGCTTACAAAGCGGTTGCCGGTTACACCGTCACCAACAAATGGAGCGCTTCCGCTGTTGCCTTGTACTTTACCACCTGTTACAGATGCTTCAAGAGAGAAAGCATAGCTAAGTTGTTTTCTAACAGAGATACCATAACCAAGGCTGATTTTGTTACCGTTAAAGTCACTTGAACCGCCGGTGAACAACATTGGAGAAGTTACACCTCCGTTGATACCGATGCTCCAGGTTCTGAATTGGCCTGTTCCGCCAAACATTTTGGCGTTTGAGGTTGTCGATCCGGTTGCGGTGGTTTGGGCGTTAACTGCACCCGCTACCAGCAAAGACGCAAACGAGAACGCGACTGTCTTTTTTAATGTAGAATAGTTCATAAGTTTTAAGATTAAACAATTTTTAATTGTGATTTTTTTCAAAAATAGTAATTATGTTTGAAACGATTACCAAATACTGTTCCAAAAATTACAAATAATAACACAAATAAATAAAAATTGTTGTATAAAATGTACACAATATATTTAGTGCTATGAAATATACTCCAGTCGATAATAATTTATTTACAAATAATAGAAAAAGTTTCGTTTCACGAATAAAGCCGGCCTCTTTAGCTTTGTTTTATGCTAACGATGAATTCCCGCGCAGCGGCGATCAGGCCTTTCTATTCAAGCAAAATCCTGATTTTTTTTACCTGAGCGGCATAGATCAGGAGCAAAGTATCCTGTTGCTTTTTCCGGATTGTCCTAATCCACTATACAGAGAAGTACTTTTTTTAAGACAGACCAGTGAACACATTGCGGTGTGGGAGGGACACAAGTATACTAAAGAGGAAGCAAGGCAGGCTTCGGGCATACAACAGGTATATTGGCTAACTGATTTTGATAATATATTACATAGTATTATTAATTACGCAGATAATATTTATATCAATACAAACGAGAACGACCGTTACGCCCACACCGTACCTTACCGCGATATAAGAATGCTGGAAGAGCTGCGCCGCAAGTATCCGTTACACCACTATAAGCGCTCAGCACCCATCATGCGCGATCTGCGGGTGATCAAGTCTGATGTAGAAGTTGAACTGACCAAAAAAGCATGCGCTATAACACGCGATGCATTTATAAGAGTACTCAAATTTGTTAAGCCCGGGGTAACCGAGTATGAAATTGAGGCTGAAGTTATACATGAGTTCATTCGCCAGCGCGCAACGGGGCATGCTTACAACCCTATAATTGCATCCGGAAAAAATGCCATTGTACTACATTATGTAGACAATAACCAGGTATGTAATGACGGCGACGTAATATTATTTGACTTCGGTGCCGAATATGGTAATTATAATGCTGATATGAGCCGTTCAATACCGGTTAATGGCAGGTTTACACCGCGCCAGCGCGAGGTGTATAACGCTGTTTTGCGGGTGATGCGGGCCGCTACGCAAATGATAGTAGAAGGCGCTGTGTGGAACGAATATCATGATGAAGTGGGTAAAATAATGACAAGCGAGCTGATTGGTTTAGGCTTATTAACCAAGCATGACGTAGAGAAGCAGGACACCAAAATGCCTGCTTATAAAAAATACTTTATGCACGGCACATCGCACCACTTAGGTTTAGATGTGCATGATTTTGCCAGTCGTTATAAACCTTTTGAGGTGGGTAACCTGCTTACCTGCGAGCCTGGTATATACATCCCTGCCGAGGGTTTGGGTATACGCCTTGAAAATAATATCCTGATAACCAAGGGCGGTAATATTGACCTAATGGCTGATATCCCTGTTGAGGCCGATGAGATTGAAACGATAATGAATAGCTAACCATAGCTGAACTCTCCTTATATATATATAGATATGCAGCGGCTATTCACCATTGCATATCTATATATTTGTACCGTATCTAAAACAGGTTAATGAAAGTAGCCGGCTTTACCTTTATACGCAACGCTGTAAAAAACGATTATCCTATAGTTGAGGCTATTACTTCAATATTGCCTTTGTGCGATGAATTTGTGGTGGCCTTAGGGAATAGCGACGATGAAACCGAACAGTTGGTCAAAGGCATCAATTCGCCTAAGATAAAGATCATTAACACGGTTTGGGATGATTCCATCCGCGATGGAGGGGCGGTTTTTGCTGCTGAAACAGACAAAGCTTTTGCTGTCATATCTTCCGATGCCGATTGGGCATTTTATATTCAGGGCGATGAGTGTGTGCATGAAAAATACCATGCGCTTATAAAGAAAGAAATGGAGCAAAATTTAAATGATAGGGCTGTTGATGGCTTATTGTTTAAGTATCTGCACTTTTATGGATCATATGATTACTATGGGCACTCGCGCCGCTGGTACCGCCGCGAAATAAGAATTGTGCGGAACGATAAAGATGTTCGTTCCTACCGGGATGCCCAAGGTTTCAGGTGGGCCGATAATTCCAAGCTTAATGTTAAACTTATCGACGCTTACATTTATCATTATGGCTGGGTTAAACCACCATCAGGCTTAGCTGCTAAGCTGCGCAACTTTAACAAGTTTTATCATGATGATGAATGGATGAAAGAAAATCTGCCCGAAACATTCACGTTTGATTACAGCCACAAAAATCCTGACAGGTTAGTACATTTCACCGGAACACATCCGGCAGTAATGCACAAACGCCTGGAAGCAACCAACTGGAACTTGGAGATAGATTTGAAAGCGTTACGTAAGCAAATGCCTTTCAGGCGTAAGGTATTACAAAAAATTGAGGACCTTACCGGTTGGCGTATAAGCGAGTATCGTAACTATAAATTGATAAAATAAAGATATTATTTAGCCTCCCGGGAAGTAACACATAAAGTATAAATTCCCGGAAGGGCCAAACGCGCACGATTTCTTTTCCAGGAACATTTTGAATCTTTAGTAGAAGAACTGATGAGATAACTGTATCGTGCTAAGCTTAACTTATGCTCGTGGGTTATCGCGGTGTTTAAATTTATGCACCCGGTACCTGAACCAGGTCTTTAAGCCAAAGTTTTTATAAATGAGGGATGCTTTTTCTTTTTGAAAAGGCTCATCTATAATTGTTCCGGATAGGCCGGTATGGTTAAAATTACAGATGGTGTAATCTTTATATACAAAGTGATAATTGCTATCGCCGCAAAGATCAAGGGTTAGTGCAAAGTCAGCAGATATTTTGTAACGCGTATTGTAACGGTGCTTATCAAAAACAGACCGTGGATAGATCATTGCCTGATGATAAGGGCCGCATTTGGCTATCTGGTACCGGGTTAATTCGCCAAGTCGTTTTGATCCTTCGGCAAATACATTAGCATAGTAAATGGCGTTCTCATCAGTAAGTTCCAAAGCGAAGTTGGAAAACTCAGGCAGCATTTCATCATCAGCTCCAATAAAGTACACCCAATCTCCGGCCAGATGTGTTACGCCCTTATTCATCGCGTCATAAACACCTTTATCAGGCTCGCTCATCCAAAAATGTATATTGGCCGCGTTTGCTTTGATAATATCAACAGTACCATCCGTGCTGTTGCCATCAATAATAATGATCTTGAGCTGCGGATACGTTTGTTTGTAAATACTATCCAGGCAAGCCTGCAAGGTGTTGGCAGCATTGTACGTAACTATTATAATTGAAATTGCCGCAGGTGTTGAATTCACTGTCCTTATTATTGCTTGCTAAATAACGCTGCAAAGTAAATACTTATTCCATCAAAAAACGTAATTAAAATCTTACAACAGCATTGTACAATACGCAGATAATAACTCAGTTTATAATATTCATATATTTGCTATATATCTATGCAAAATCTGATCAACGAGGCGCCGGCGAAGAAAAAAAACTACGATTTTATTGATGCCATACGCTGCATTGCCATGATATCCATTGTTGCAGAGCATAGTGTGGCTGCCGGTGGATACGAGTTTCCCGACGGCTCGCCAAAATACTGGACCTATATTTTACTGGTGCAGCTGGCAAAGTTTGGCACTATCTCATTCTTTCTGTTAGCAGGCTTTTTAATAGGGGAGAAGTTTGCTGATTACTCGCCGGCCGAGTATCTGAAACGCCGTGTATCAACCACCTTTGGCCCCTGGCTTTTCTGGACAATTATATACGTTATTGCAATTATCATCAACCTGCGTGTAAAGGAACGCATTTATCATGACGGACAGTTCAATCTGGATAACATATTGTATAACATTAAACTGATCTACTTTTATACTAACTATTGGTTCATTATAAATTTTCTGATAAGTATTACTATTCTACTCATTTTCAGGAAGTATTTGTATTCGTGGATATTAGGGGCTGTACTTGGATTGTTCACAGTATTTTATGCCGTTAATATTCATTACGAATGGATAGAGCCCAAACACACTACCGCGGTTTTGGGGTTTGTATTCTTTTTATGGCTTGGCGCGCAAATGCGCAAACATATTGATGCCATGGATAAAGTGATCAGCCGTATATCCTACCCGTTGTTATTACTGATAACCCTGGTTACTTACGGACTTGCCATCTTCGAAATAGATATGTTGAATGGAAGGAGTGCAGATATGGTGAACACCTTGCGTTTCAGTAATATATTGTTCTCGCTGGCTTTTTTTATGTTGCTGTTTAAAATAAAAACGTTTGGTTTGGTGAACAAGCTAAAGCCGCGACAAACCACATATGGCATCTACCTGATACACTACCTGGTAATTATTTTTTTACTGCCCGAAATATTTATCCACTTCAATATAGATGTTATGGCCTTGTCGGTACCGCAGTACATTTTGTATAAGCTCATAACTTTTGTATTGACCTACGGTATTACGTTTGGATTGGTAATGGCCATTAGCCATTCGCGCTTAAAAAAGCTGGTAGGGAATTAAGCTGGCTTTTGCTTTTTGAATATGCTTTTTATGGCCCGTCGGAATTTTTTGAACCGTGCTTTTACCTGCCATGATTCCCACATGCGGTGCATTTCATAGCCTCCTCCTTTGTAGTGTTCACGCATCAGGTTTTTGGCGTTGCCCTGGTAATGCAGACTTACAAAGCGCACCAGTTTACCTGTACTTGTGTTTTTGCAAGATGGTAATCCGTTTTGCCAGTATACCTTTTTTACGCCGTTCTCCATCTCGTAGCCATCTTCCCGGTTAATAGATATATCAACAGCCAAATCATCGGTAAGTAAATCTATTTTCATGGTCTCTGCCGGGTGCTCCAAAAAATACATATGGAACAGTACCATGTCTGATATTCCGCCTAAACTTATCGGGTCAACCAGTAAGGTGTCATACCAGGCATCCAGCTTTTTTATTGCCGCAGCATCTGTGTAGCAGTACATTAAAAAGTTGCAAAAGCTATCAATTGCCTCATAGTTTTTAAAGTAGGTAACAGCAGGCATACCTGTCCAGTCGCAGGTGTTGGCAATGTTGCTATCGCCAAAAAACGGCTTTAGCTCCGTGAAGTTCTGAAATGCCAGCACATCCGAATCAAGATAAATAAAGCCTTCAATGCCATGTTGTTTACAAAAGCCCTTTACATAAAACCATCGTAAAAAACAGTTTAGCTCATAGGTCTCATCATTGGGTGAGCGGTGTTTGTAAACGCGTGAGAAAGCGGCGGCGTCGCTTTCAATATCGCTTACGTTTACATGCCTTACAAAACTGTATCTGTTGTTTTTTTTATCGCCTAATAAGTAAACAGTGCTATCCGGATTAAAATGTTTAGCTTGTTTAAGGCTGTATTTTAGGTAGTCGGCATTACCGCTATGGAAGAGAATAATAGGTAGGGATGTCATTTTTTTATACTGCAACGGGATAAAAGTAAAACTTATACCTGAAAGTTTGCATATTTAACCCATGCAAAGCAAAATTACCGGCGGGGAAACCGAGCTGATGTTTACAGCACGGGTGTTGAATAAATACGACGTAAAGTTTTACCGTTGTAAAGATACCGGCTTTATTCAAACGGAAGAACCCTACTGGCTGGCGGATGCTTATTCATCAGCTATAACCAAGTTAGATGTTGGCATGGGTTATCGTAACCAGCAACTTGCCGACAGAACAGCTAAGCTATTGGTGTCGGGCTTTAATAAGAACGGTAAGTTTTTAGACTATGCCGGCGGTTATGGTTTATTTACCCGTTTAATGCGCGACAACGGCTTTAACTTTTACCATACCGACCCTTATTGCCAGAATATATTTGCCGAGTATTTTGATCTGAACACTTTGCCAAATGCAGAGCGTTTTGAAATGGTTACAGCATTCGAGGTGTTTGAGCATCTGGCTAATCCGCTTCAGGATATAAAAACTATGCTGGGTTATTCATATAACCTGCTTTTCAGTACCGAGCTCCAACCGGAAGGCATTAGTTCTGTTGAAGACTGGTCGTATTTTTCTACGGAGACAGGTCAGCATGTTGCCTTTTATACCGAAGCAGCATTAAAAGCAATAGCCGATAAGTTGGGCTATAACTTTTATACCGATGGAAGGTTTCTGCACCTGTTTACTCAAACCCAATTTGATAAAAACCCATTGGCGCCGGTGCGCGATAGCTTTTTATTGCGTAAGGCAAAAAAATACATTGCCAAAGCCGAGCGTAGAGCGGGCCAGCCCGAGAGTTTGTTAATGCGCGACTGGCAATTTATTAAAGACAAGCTGAACGGAAAAGGTTAGCTACATTACAGAGCAGCCATCTTTACGGCGGGTATCAACAATGTAAATTATTTTCCATCCTGCGGCGGTCTTCATCAGTTGAAAAACATCAACGCCGCAATGGCTGAATTTATCGTCTAAGTAAAATTTGTAAGGTGCCCAAACGCTGGCCAGTTCGCCGTCAATTTTAATATCCTTAAAGGTGATGCGTTCATCGTAAATGCCCTTATGGGGCATGCCTATGCTTTTTACAAAATCATCGGCGCTGTCATTAATTAATACTGTTGTGCCATCTTTGGTCTTGCCAATGCTGTGCAGTATAATTCCTTTAGCAAAGGTAGAGCGCAGCAAGGTGCTATCGGTTTTGCGCATGGCATCAAACATATTGTTGATGGTTTGTTTAATGGCAGCTACATCTGCCTGTTGTGCAAAGCCAGTATGGCAAAGCGTGAAGAGCAGGAGTGTTAAGGCGAGTTTTTTCATAATACCAAGATAATGAAATACAAATGGTTAGTGTCAATGCCGTTACGTGTTTTTTGTGACAACTATTGAAGATTAACGCTATTTTAGCACTTAATGTCAGCCACCTCAAATACCTACATCCTCGTTATCAACGGCAAGCCCGAAGGCCCATTTTCCATTGATGAATTAAAGGCGCACAACATAAAACCAACAGACTTTATTAAAACTGAAGACATGGTTGATTACAAAGAAGCGCACGAGATAGCAGAGCTTAGGCAACTGTTTGGCTTTAGTAAAGCAGCGCTATTGATACAATACTACGGCAGTTTTGACCAGCGCCTTACTGCCGCGGCAATTGATCTTTTCTTCGTATCAACCGTATGTGCCGTATTGATGTTTGCAGGTGCTATGCTGATCAACAGCCAATTGATCGTACTAATAATGACGTTGGGTTTGGCCATCATTATTCCAATAGTTAATCTGGTATATCATGTCATTATGGAAAGCTCCGCCAGGCAAGGTACACATGGCAAGCAACTCCTGCAAATTCGTGTTTGCGATATGGAGGGTAACCGCATTAGCTTCGGAAATGCCGCAGGTCGAAATCTTGCTAAAATATTTTCGCTACTTCCTTTATTTATGGGCTATCTGTATATCTTTTTTAACAAAAAGCAGCAGGGCTTTCATGATGTTATTGCCGGTACTTTGGTGATCAAAGACAGGCTGGATTAATGACCAATGTCTATTCCTTAACAACCGTTACCCTTGATGCATCCTCTCCAAGTGTTTCGAAGATCATCGTATTATCTTTGAAACTTGATATATAAAACGGAAAACTGCGGGTGCTCCCGTCGGCTAATATCTCCTTATAATTGATGTTGGTGCCATCAACCGTAAAAGTACCATGCGACAGTAGTTGCCCGCCCCACACCATACGCAGACTGTCGCCTTTGGTAAATTCAATATACGGCGTCTGCTCACGCAAGTCGCCGGTTGGCATAACCCCCGGCGGGCTCTGTTTAGGATGTTCCAAACGGGTGTAGTTCCACTTGCCATACAGGTCTGTTGCAGTTACCGCGTGTTTACAGCCGGCTACAATTGTAAATCCTATTAAAAGCAGTAAAATATATTTTTTTATGAAGATCATTTGTCAGGGTTAAATATAGTAGTAAGTGGTTAATTATTTACGTGGAGGCTAATTACCCGTTTTATGCGCCATTGTTTATTTTGATATTGCCATATCAACACAAACTTATCCGGCTTGGATATGCTGTTGTTTTCAGCATGATTGATAAACTGATGAAGGGCAATTTCTACCGCGCCAAAGTTTGGTAAAGGGTAGACCTCAATGCTTCCCGGTACCAGCACACGCGTTACCTTGCCACAAATATTTTGTTTAATAGCCGCCAGTACTTTAGCTTTCGATGTTTCCAATCCGCTGCCATCATGGTAAAACTCCAGGCTGTCTGAATAAATAGCAGCCTGTTTATCCATATCGCAACGGTTGTAAGCATCAAAATAAATGCTGTCCATACGCACTATATCCCGGTAAAGTTGTTTATCAGTAGTTTGGGCTAAAGTTGTTAACGAAGAAAGTAGCATCACCCCAAATAGTATCAACCATGATTTTTTCATTTTGAGCGTTTTAACTCAAAAATAACTATTCAAAGCATTAACTTTTATTTATCTTTTTGCTTTTGGTTGGTGTTTTGCTCGGCCTTTTTTACCTCATCTTTTTCACTCATCGGAAAATCGGTTTTTAATTCACCTGGTTTTTCTTTTTGAGGTTGCTCAACCCCTTCCTCCCGCATAAGCTGGTCTGTTTTTTTTTCGTCGGCTTTCATAACACTATAATTAGGTAATACAAGTGGTTTATACATACTTAACATTGAGAAATTGGATATGTTCAAAAAAAATTATAGAAAGTTTGTAACAAGCAAAATGGTTAAGTGTCAAATAAACACTTATAACTAAGGTCTCAATAAAAGCTATAAGTTATTGTGAGGGCCCGCACCTTAAGGGTTCCGGTAAAAAATCAAAAAAATAATGAATCATTTAATTGTCCAGTTATGGTGGGTAGTACCCGTCATAGTACTGTTGGTGATGTACAAATTTGTACTTCGTGTTTTCTTTGGTATGATCATCGTTCCTGATGATCGCATTGGCCTTGTAGTTAAAAAGTTCACCCTCGCCGGGAGCAAGACGCTGCCAGACGGGCGCATTCTGGCCACTAATGGCGAAGCAGGTATGCAGGCAAAACCCCTTGCACCGGGTTTGTATTGGCGCATGTGGCCGTGGCAGTATGTTATCACTATGGCACCCTTTACCATTATTGAGCAAAACAAACTCGGCTTGGTAAAGGCTAAAGATGGCGCTCCGCTTGATGTTGGCCGCGTGCTGGGCAAGCCTGTTGATTGCGACAAGTTTCAGGATGCTATTGCCTTTTTGAATAATAACGGGCAAAAAGGTCCACAGGCTGCCTTTTTAACGCCGGGTAGCTACCGCATCAATACCTTTTTGTTTGATGTGCAAACAGTACCGGTTACCCAGATACACGACAATAAAGTAGGTATAGTAACCACTTTAGATGGCGAACCATTAGGCAAAGGCGAAATTGCCGGTATGCCGGTTACAGGGCATAAAAATTACCAGGATCCCATTGCCTTTATCAATGCCGGTGGTATGAAGGGTTTACAGGAAGATGTTATACTCGCAGGTACTTACTACCTCAACCCTTGGTTCGCTACTGTAGAGCAGGTAGATATGGTATACATTCCTATTGGTTATGTTGGTGTAGTAAACTCCTTTGTTGGGCCGGAAGGAACTGATACCAGCGGCGATAGCTTTAAACATGGCAACATTGTTAAAAAACTCGAAAAAGGCGTTTGGGATGAACCGCTTGATCCGGGTAAGCACCCTATTAATATTTATACCCATGCTGTTGAAGTGGTACCCACTACCAACATTGTGTTGAACTGGGCCAACAGTCGTACCGAAGCACACGAACTGGATAAGAATTTATGTACCATAAAAGTGCGCTCACATGATGGTTTTACCTTTAATCTTGACGTATCGCAGATCATACATATACCTCGCAATGAAGCACCGAAGGTAATAGCAAGGTTTGGTAACACGCTTAACCTGGTATCGCAGGTGCTGGAGCCTACCATAGCTAACTACTTCCGTAACTCGGCACAGCGTAGTGATGTAATAGAGTTTTTGGCCAACCGTATACAAAGGCAGGATGAGGCCAAGGTTCACATCAGTAAGGTACTGGCTACTTATAACGTAGTGGGGGTTGACACCTTGATAGGCGATATAGTGCCGCCGGAAGCGCTGATGAAAACCCTTACCGACCGTAAACTGGCCGAACAGGAAAAGATCACCTATGAGATACAACGTAACGCCCAGCTGGAACGTCAGGAATTTGAGAGCGCTAAAGCCGGTGCCGATATGCAGCCCGAAGTAGTGAAATCAACCCGGCAGGTAGAGATCAATACGCAACTGGCCGCGTCAAAGGTTGCCGCTTCACGTGGTGAGGCCGAAGCTAAGACCATTAACGCCAAGGCAGATGCCGAGGTGAAAACCATCAACGCCAAAGCCGATGCCGAGGTGAAAACGGTTAATGCCACCGCCGATGCCAACTCTACAAGTTTGAATGGTGCTGCCGAGGCCGGTAAAATTAAAGCCGTTGGTTTGGCCGAAGCCGAAGTAACCAAACAAAAAACAGAAGCCATGGGCTCTGAACAGTATGCTATTGTGCGTGTTGCAGAAACCTTGGCAGCCAACCATATCAAATTAGTGCCTGAAATTTTGGTAAGTGGAACTAACGGACAAGGCAACGGATTGATTGACGCTTTGATTGGCAGCGAGATGCTGAAGAAGATCCAACAGGAAACCGCTTCGCTACCAACCGAAAACAAAGATATTAAATAAGGCTCTAACCTAAGCCATCACATGGGCGCCCTTTACGGGCGCTTTTTTTGTTTAGTGTGCTTATAATGCGTACCGTCTCATTTGAATAGATGAGACGATGTGAAACGATATTTTTCGCAAATACTTATTATACAATGCTTTACTGGTTTTTAGTGAAACGAAAATGAAACGGGTGAACCGATTTTAAAAATAATTTGCGCAAGCAAATACTTGCTTATATATTTGCAAGTATATACTTGCATAATGATCCAAAGGAGAGACGTATTTCAGGCTATTGCCGATCCTACACGCCGGCAAATTATCAGCATGGTAGCAGAGCAGCCGTTAAA
The DNA here is from genome assembly GCF_002797815.1 of Mucilaginibacter auburnensis. Classification (NCBI taxonomy): domain Bacteria; kingdom Pseudomonadati; phylum Bacteroidota; class Sphingobacteriia; order Sphingobacteriales; family Sphingobacteriaceae; genus Mucilaginibacter; species Mucilaginibacter auburnensis. The sequence continues at coordinate 1,246,620 of NZ_PGFJ01000002.1, read as the reverse complement.
CGTTAATGCTATTGCCGATAGCTTTGACGTAAGCAGGCAGGCAATATCATTACATATTAAAATTTTGGTGGAATGCGAACTGCTTAAAATTAAAAAGCAGGGTAGGGAGCGCTATTGTGAGGTGCAGTTAGACCAATTACGTGAGGTAGATAAGTGGCTGGCGCAATACCGCAAACTCTTTGAAAAGAAATTAGATAATCTTGAAAACTACTTAGAAAAACTTAAACAAGAAAGACAGCATGGAAAATAATGATACGCGCGAGTTATTGATAACCCGCACCCTCAACGCGCCTATTGAACTGGTTTGGGAAGTTTGGAGCAACCCTGAGCATATTGCCAAATGGTGGGGCCCAACCGGCTTTACCAACACCATAACTAAAATGGATATGGTTGCAGGTGGTGAGTGGGTATTAACCATGCACGGGCCAGACGGTACTAACTATCCCGGTAAGCATTTTTTTAAAGAGGTAATTGAGTTTAAGCGGATCTGCTACGAGCACTTTCATCCGCATTTTGTAGCTACTATTGACTTTGAAGCTGATGGCGACCAAACACATCTTACCTGGCACATGGTGTTTGATACGACCGAGATATTACAAGCGGTAATTAAAGCGCATAATGCTGCCGAAGGATTGAAACAAAACATTGAAAAGTTAAGCGCTTATTTAGCCAACAAAATGAACAACCATGCATAAACCGGGCGGGTTGCTTGCACTATTATTAATAACTAAAGTATACAGGAATCGGCGCAAAAAACTTTAACAAGATGACTACTTTAAAAACTTCCGGCCATGCCCCCGTAAATGGCATCAGTATGTATTATGAGATACATGGCGAAGGTAAAATGCCTTTGGTTTTAATACACGGCGGCGGTTCAACTATTGAAACTTCTTTTGGTGTGCTGCTGCCGCTCTTAGCTGCCAACCATAAGGTAATTGCGGTTGAATTACAGGCGCACGGCCGTACTACCGACCGTAACTCACCTGAAACTTTTGAGCAGGATGCCGACGATGTAGCAGGTTTGCTGCAATATCTGAAAGTTGAAAAGGTAGACATTTTAGGCTTTAGCAACGGCGGAACAACTACGTTACAGGTTGCCATACGGCATCCGCAAGTAGTAAACAAAATTGTGGTGATGGCTGGTGCTTACAAGCGTGATGGCTTTATGAATGGCTTTTTTGATTTTATGCAGACAGCTACTTTTGAAAGTATGCCCCAACCCTTAAAAGATGCTTATTTGAAAGTTACATCCAATAAGGATGGTTTGCTAAATATGTTCAATAAAGATAAACAGCGCATGATAGACTTTAAAGACATACCTGACGAAGCCATTAGCAGCATAAAGGCGCTGGCTTTGTTCATGGTTAGCGATAAGGATGTTATCACTGCAGAGCACACGCTTGCTATGTCCCGGTTAGTAGCCAATTCGCAATTAATTGTTTTACCGGGTACACACGGGCAGTTTTTTGGAGAAATGGGATCACCAGATGGTGATAACGCAATGCCGAGGGCTACAGCTATATTGATAGGCGAGTTTTTGAAGCGATAATATTGCGTTATACAAGTATCAATACTTGTATAACGCACTTGTATTATGAATTTAAACGCGATACGCCTCTAAAAAACTGTATCCCTCCAAATAGAATAGCGCCCCAGAAAATAAAGCCTGTATCTGCCAGGGTCAATATCAGGCCGCCAACACACCACAATGCGCCATACAGCATGTCTTTCTTGGCAAGCGACTTTTTAGCGTCAGCAATTTGTTGCTCAAACTGTTCAACTATCAATACAGATTCTTGTTCGGGTAAACCTCTTTCCATCAGCGCTTGCGTTACTTCGTAACTGTTTTTGCCGCCAACAAACAAATTGGCTGCGTATTGCTGCATCTCATTTAATGAAAGTTGGGCTGTTGCTGTTTGAATTTCAGACATGACGTGATAAAGTTTTGGTTTTACTGTTAAAATATAGCTAAATATAGTACTAAAAAGTAATGGTAGGTGCTTAAAAAAGATAATTTTATTCTAACCCATTCTTTATAGCAAACTTTACCAACCCAACCGTGCTTTTGCATTGTGTTTTTTCAAGAATATTCTGCCGGTGATTATCAACCGTTTTTTTGCTGATGAATAATTTTTCGGCTATTTCCTCGCTGGTTAATTCTTTTACTATTAAGGCCAATACTTCTTTCTCGCGGGCCGATAACTGGCTTAACTGCTCATCCTGAATTTTTTGCTTGTGGTACTGGTTGTAAATAAGCGGCACAATATCCTGCGAGAAATAAGTGCCTCCGGCGGTTATCCTGTACATGGCTTGCAACAATTCTGCCCGGCCCGCATTTTTTAAAATGTAGCCATCGGCTTCGGCCATTACGGCTTCTTTAACCGCAGGGGCATTGTTGTACATGCTTAAAATAAGTACCTGTATGTGCGGGTACTTGTCTTTTATCATGCGGCACAATTGGGTGCCGGTTAGTAAAGGCATGCTAATATCGGTAAGTAAAAAATTAAACTTTTCCGGTTCGGCAGCAACCAACTCATAAGCCATTTGTCCGTTGTTAGCCTCAGCAACAATTTGGTATGCAGGCTCATTGCCAAGCAAGCTTTTTAAGCCATCAATTACCATTTGGTGGTCATCCGCTATTAAAATATTTATGGGGTCGCCTGTCATGCCGGGATGCTAATTTCTATTTGAGTACCTTTTAATTTTTCTGAATGTACCTGCAGGTTGCCATTAAGCAGGTTTACGCGGGCGGCAATGTTTTTCCACCCAATGCCTGTTGAGTTTTTGATCTGCCCGGTATCAAAGCCCCGGCCATCATCTTTTACAGATATAAGCATTGCATTGCCGGTAAGATCAACATTTAGCTCAATAACTTTGGCACCTGCATGCTTTACTATGTTGCTCAGCGCCTCCTGCACTATGCGGTAAACCGATAGCTCGTTTGATTTTTCAAACCTATGTGCCCGGGCATCTTCGTTAATGTTTACCTGTACCTGGGTCTTACCGGTGGCGCTTATTTTATCAGCCATATCTTCAAGCGCCGCAAATAAACCAAAGTTAAGTTCTTCGGGTATAAGGTTGTGCGATATGTGCCTAACCTCGGTAATGGTTTGGTCAACCAGTTTAACCGTGTTGTTTAAATTTTCGTTTGGTGTGCTCAGGTTTGATAAGTTCATTTTCACTACCGAAAGTAACTGACCAATGCTATCGTGCAGATCGCGCGCTATCCTGATGCGTTCTTTTTGCTCACCGTCAAATAAGGCACGGTTCTCTATTTCCTGTTGTTTATGTATTTCTGCCTGTAAGCGTTTTTGCTGTTTATAGCTATTGTTACGCACAATGAGGTAAGCCACCAAAGCCATTAAAATCAATAGTATTATTGCGCCATAAAGCCAGTAGTTGCGTTTGCTAATTTCAAATTGCTGCTGTTGTATTAGTTTCTGTTTACGCTCAGTCTCGTATTTTACATTCAACTCTGATAACCTGTTGGCGCTTTCAATATTGATGAAATTACGGTTGGCATCCGAAAAATCTCTGTGATATTGATAGGCGTTCTTATAGTCGCCGGCTTTTGCAGCAGCCTCAGCCATGCTATCGTAGGTTGATTCAATAATTTCTATGGCATCAATTTCACGGGCCAGTTGTAAAGCTTTCTCGCAATAAGCGATCGCGTTTTTATAATTGCCCATTTCGCCATATAAATTGCCAATGTTGTTATAGGTTGCGCTCATCATCCATTTATCGCCGGTTTTTGATGACAGCGCGAGTGCCTTTTGATTGTAGTTAAGCGATTCGGTATAGTTTTTTTGAAACTTATAAACTATAGCCAGGTTGCTCAGCGACATTGATATTTTAGGAGTGATGTTTTTAGCGGTGTAAACGGCTAACGCGCTTTTATAAGCGCTAATGGCTTTGTCGTAATTGTTTATTTGTTCGTAAACCGTGCCTTTATTGTTTTGGCAGTCGGCAACTAAAACCTCATCATTAACTTCTTTAGCCAGTAGCTCAGCTTTCTCATAGTAGGTAAGCGCCTCTGTAAATTTTTTCCAGCTAATGTAAACCGCGCCAATATTCTTATAAATGTGAGCAATTTGCTGTTTGTTGTGTAAGCGCTCAGCTTCGTTTAGCGCATCCTGATAAAGCTTAAGCGCCTTAACGTTTTCGCCCTTGTCGGCCATTAACCTGCCCAGTTGCATTTGAGCTAACACATAATGCTCATTATCGCTCCTTCTTAATGCCTGGGTGGTGATGCTTTTAAATAATGTTTCTGCGGTATCAGCATGTCCTTTTTTTAACTGGGCCATTCCCAACTCATATTTTAGCTTTAGGTTTTCCGGCTGCTGTTGCAAAAGTACCTTTAGGCTATCAATTTGCGCGTAACTACAGCAGGAGCAGATCAGCAGAAACAGGGTTGTGAAAAAGCGTATCATTAATTTAGGTATCCGGATATTAGGCGCGGCAAGCAAACATAAATAACAATCTACTTAAAACATACAACGGTTACATCTAAAACAAAATAAACCATTTACCCTGTTTAGTTAGGTAAATGGTTTATAGAGTCGAAGTAGATTACTTAATGGTGCCTTTAAAGCTGCCTTGTTCAACAAAAGCCTCTTTTTTAGCATTGTTGTAAGCCACAGCGTAAAAGGTGCCCTCAACATTATTGCCATCAACCTTGGTAAAGTTGACCTCGCCACCACCGCTCATGGTGGTACCGTTATTATCGGTTGAATAATTTAAAGCGCCATCGCCCGCCTTGGTGTAATCTTTACTGATGATGATACCGCCGTTTGCCAGCTGTGAACCAAACTGTATCTTACCAACAGCGGCTTTTTTAAGCAGAACGAGCGTGATAGATTCGTTACCGCCATCGCGTATGGCAGTAACGTTAAAGGTGGTTACCCCGTTTATGCTAACCTGCGTTATGCCCGCCTTGGTTGACGAAAATTTACCCAGACTTGCAGAGCCATCAAAGCCGTAGTTACTCGCGGTAACTGTAGCTGCTCCGCCCGTGGCAATTTCATTATTGTTATTGTCTTTTTTACAGGCAGTCGTTAAAAGTAATGCAACAGCCAATGTGTTTAAAATAAGCTTTTTCATGAGTTTAGTTTTATTGTGATCGATCTATTTAACCCCTCCGCCAGCCCCTCCCGCAGATATGAGAGAGGTGGCTATAAGAGATGTTGGAGGGATATTTTTACTATTGACTGATCCTGATGATATCTTTTTGATTGGCTTTGATATACAGGTTGCCGCGAGCATCTGATACAAATATTACTGCACCCAGGTAATCTGTAAGGTCAAGACTTGGGAACTTGATAGCAAAGGTTCCTAACAGTGTTGATGCAGAGCTTCCGGCTTTGGCCTTGCGTATCATCCATGTTTTGGTAATTTGGCCGCTTATATAGGAGTGATCCATTAGCGCGTATAAATTGTCACTGTCGTCAGCTGTTATTTTAAGCTTAGAGATGTTATTGTTGGTGCTGAACTGGTTGGCATCATCAGCATTAAATAAATCTTTCAACGTAAAACCGGCATCGGCCACGGTGCCATCAGCGAGGTTCCATTTAATAAATGTTGCTTTGTTAGCTATTGATGTATTGTTAGGATCTTGAACCAAATAAGCGGTTGAACTGTTGTAATACGCCCCACCTGCAAACTGCTGCAAGCCAAACAATGCATTTGCCTTGGTGCTGATTATTTCACCCGATTGGGTAATCTTAAAATCAGGACGGATACATATTTCATTAGCAGCATTTACAAAAAAGAAGTACCTGCTTGAGCTATTAGCTGATATATCAAAATTCTTTTTAATTTCAGTTACAGTACTGCCATCTGCAGATATTTTGTAGACATCGTAATTGCTTGGGGTACTATCAATATATTGTAATGTGTAAACATTGCCTTGTGCGTCGGTTGCAATTTTTACCACTTTGGTAATACGTGCATCGGCAGTAAAAACAACAGCCGGATTGTTACCGGTAGGGTCTTGCTTGTATAGTTTATTGTTGGTTTGGTTAAGTAGGCTGTAGTCGCTGTAGTAGATATAGTTTTTTACTTTATCATAATACATTTCGGCAATCTCATTGGTGCTGGTAGCAATTTTGCTGAAGTTCAGCTTGCCCGAAATACTGTTGATGTAGGCAACATTATTAGTGCCCGAACCGGTGGTAGTAGTAACTGTAAAAGTAGTGCTGAAGCCGGCAGCAGGTACGGCATTGGTACCCTTAACATCTATCAAAATTCCCCCGGTGATAGCGCTTGCGGGTACCTCAACCGTAATTTGTGTGGCGGTAACTGTTTTAATAGTGCCTAATACAACTGTGCCGCCTGTGTTGGTGGCAAAAAATACTTTATTGTCACTGGCCAGTGTGCTGAAGTTGGTACCTGTTAGTGTGATCACGTCGCCGGTTTTGCCGCTGGTGGGCGACATTGCTGTAAAGGTTGGCGTAGTAACAGGTTTAGGCGTAACGGTTATTGCCATGCCTTGCGGATCTTTAATGGCGGCTTTAACATCTTTAATAGCCACCGCCAGATCTCCCGACGTTAGATCAGCCGGTACAGTAAATTTAATTTCGGTAGCCGTTACGCTCGAAATAGTTACAGTTTTGCTGCCGATGGTAACTTTAACATCAGTAGCGGTGGTGCCAAAACCGGTTCCGGTTACGGTAACTACATCACCGGGCTGCGGGTTTTTAGGCTGAATGTTGGTAACCTGCGGCGTTTCTGTAGCGACAGGTGTGTTGTCCACTTTCTCTTTTTTGCAGGCGAACAACACGGATGCTGCCATTAACAGGAGAAGGATAGGTTTGAAGACTTTTAATAAAGGTGTTGTCATTGGTGATTGGTTTTTTCTCCAAAATTCAGGCTTAAACGCGTGGCAATCAATGAGGAGTGTTGAGGGTTTTGATGGGTATAAATACCTATTAATTAAATTTTTTCAGTGAAAATGGTGCATCGCTGCAAAAACTGTAATTCTGATGTACGCGAGGGCTAAATACAAACCATTATGGTTTACGTATGTTATTCATAACCAAATAATTCTACATTATGAATAATAACATGAGAAACAGTGAGGAGCAAAACCAGCGTTTGAACTCACAAGAACAGAACAGCAAGAAACAGCATATTAACCACGGCAACCACCAGGAACAACAGGAAGGCGCCACAAGGAGGAACAGCAGTCAGCAAGAGCAGGATGGCAGTCGTTACAATAGCCACGGCTACCTTGATGACAAAGAGCGCTACGACGACGCCGAATTGTAAAATTATAGTTTAAAACAATGAAAGCCACCGTTTGGGTGGCTTTCGCTGTTTATGGAGTTATTTAAAAGCGTAATAAGCATCATGCCGCCACGGGCCGCCTAAATAGGCCCATAAGTTTAAACCGAGGGCTTCTGCTTTAAAGGGCTGAAACTGCTCTTGCAAGTTATTTAATAACTCTTTAGCCTGCTCGGGTAACACTTTGTTTTGTACAGTAATATGCGGACGAAAACCTTGCCTGTCTTGCGGTATCAATACCTCTATAAAATGATCCGCCAAAGTTTTGCGAAGACCAAGCAATGCAGCACTTTCAATCTTATACGCCACACCTCCGCCTAAGCTCATTAGCCCGGTAACCTGCAATTTAAATGGCGCTTGGGTTATACTTTCAAAGTATTCCCTTGTTTCATCTGTGTTTGGCAGCTGGTGGAATAAAGTGAGGTGCGCATTCAAAAAATTACGCTCCGGCGGAAAGTAGCGTTGGCGCTGTTCATTAAAAAACGCTTCGCTTTGGGCATCTAGTTGCAGGGTAAGTATTAAAGGTTCTTGCTGCGTTTGCATTTTTCTGAACAGTATTTTACTTCATCCCAAACCTTCTCCCATTTTTTGCGCCAGCTAAATGGCCTACCGCAAACCGCACAGATCTTTTGCGGCAGATCCTGCTTTTTAACCCCTTTCATGCTTCCAATGCTTTTTCATTGCGGCGTATTGTTGGTTGGCTTCGGCAGTTTTGTATTTCTCGTAAAATATGGCTGCTGCTTTCGCCTTTTCGGGGTCGCCGGTGCCGCGTTCTAACTGTGCGTAATTGTGTTCGGCATCATACTTTTTGCCGCCTTTGTAGTTGGCGTACCTGCGGGCACGTGTATAGCCCATCTGCAAAAATTTGCGGGCCATATCAGCGCCAACAAAATCGTTAGCTGCCAGATAGTCTTCAAACATCTTGAGTATTACCGTGCTGCTCTTCTCAGCGATTTCAACTGTTTTAAAACGCCAGTGCTGACCTATCTCACTTTTGTAAGGTTCGCAGATCAGCACACCTTGTTCGCCTTTGCCAACACGGTAAAGATCAGGATGCTTGCGGTAGTCAACATCCGGTTGCCAGGCGTAAGTGGCATGGTTAAAGTTAAGATAGGATGGTAATCGCGTAGTCATTACCATCCTAACCCATAATACGCCTTAATGTTTAAAGCGCGCTGTTAGCTACCGTGCACAACACGCGGCTTAGCACGCTCGTATTGGCTTGGCCATTTCACATCATCGCCAAGGGCGTGTGCGGCATGTAATGGGAAATAAGGATCGCGCAGAAACTCGCGGGCCATAAATATCATATCGGCTTTACCTTCCTGCAAAATTTCTTCGGCTTGCTGAGGCGTGGTTATCAAGCCAACAGCGCCTGTAAGGATGCCTGTTTTGCGTACCGCATCGGCATACTCCACCTGGTAACCGGGGGTAAGTGGAATGCGCGCCAAAATGTTGCCGCCTGTAGAAGTATCTATCAGGTCAACGCCTTTATTTTTTAGTATTTCTGCCAGTTTAATTGAGTCGTTAACGTCCCATCCACCCTCGGTCCAGTCGGTTGCAGAAAGTCGCACAAACAGCGGATTTTCTGCAGGCCAGACTTCCTGCACAACATCAATAACCTCCAGCAATAAACGGATGCGGTTTTCAAAGCTACCACCATACTCATCGGTACGTTGGTTGCTGATAGGCGAATAAAATTGATGCAGCAGGTAACCGTGCGCGCCATGTAGCTCTATCACTTTAAAACCAGCTTCCAAAGCGCGTTTGGCTGCTGCTTTAAAATCTGACTTTACTTTTTCAATGCCGGCTTTATCCAGCTCAATGGGCGGTTCTTGTCCCTCGCTGAAAGGTATTGCGCTTGGTCCGTAAGTTTGCCAGCCGTGCGGATCGTCCGGAAGCAGTTGCGCGTTGCCTTTCCATGGCACTTCGTGACTTGCCTTTCTGCCCGCGTGCGCCAGTTGTATACCCGCTACAGAGCCATGCTCATGTATAAAATCGGTTATCTCTTTTAGTAATGGGATGTGCTCATCCATATAGATGCCCAGATCGGCGTAGCTGATGCGGCCCTCGGGGGATACGGCAGTGGCTTCGGTAATGATCAATCCTGCGCCGCCAACTGCCCTGCTGCCTAAATGCACCAGATGCCAGTTATTGGCAAAACCATCTTCTGCGCTGTACTCGCACATGGGCGATACCACCAAACGGTTTTTAAACTCAACGTTTTTAATTTTTATAGGTGAGAAAAGGTGTGACATGTTGTGTTTTTTAAGTAAAGATGAGGAATTAACCTTTAAGCATGTTCACGCGAGTGTAAAAGGAGAGGGGGTAGGGATTTTAAATTGGAGTTAATTTTTGTGTTTTTAAGCGGGACGCTTAAAACTTTGTGCGTTCGAGCGGGACGCTTGAACGGGCGGGGGTGGATTATATTAGAATAATAACCAAGGAATATTATGAGAAAAAAAAAGAAGCAGAAAAAAGACTGAAGAATGGAGAAGAATATATAAACTAATCTATACAATGTTGTGCCTTTGTTAGTGTTCGGCGCACCCCGCCCGTCCAAGCGTGCCGCTTGGATGCGAAATACTTTAAGCGTCCCGCTTAAATAAAAATCAATAAATTATTTTTAGCGGGCTTTCCGGATTAGCGCTACTGTACCAATACTCGTGCGCTGAGCCAACAAAACCTGCCCTCACCGGATTATCGTGAATATAATTTATTTTTTGATCTATAACAGCAGGCGAAAACAGCGAAACCGGATAATTGCCATTTTGCCAAAATTGGTGTCCTTCATTTAGCGGGTTATATTTTCCCGCGTGTTCAAACGCTTTGAGCATCCATTGCCGCCGGCTTTCCTGTGCGTTATTGGCAATCATATCAAAAATCTTTTTGGATGTGTAGCTTTTAAATCTGCCTAAAACATTGCCGAGACTACCCGCAGAACGTCGGCAACTAAATGCAGGTGGTTAGTCATTATTACATAGGCGTAGATGTTCAGACCCAGATGCTTCTGACAATACTCTAAATTTTCGATTATGAAATCGCAGTAGTATCGTCGGGTAAAAACGTCAATCCAGTCAACCACGGTTAAGGTCACAAAATAAAGGTCGGGTGCCGATGCGTTGCGCGACATGTTCAGGTTGTATTTTTGCTGAATTTAGTCATATTTAATTTACTTTAAGCGGAACGCTTAAAGTATTTCGCGTCCAAGCGGCACGCTTGGACCGGCGACGGCGCACCGCCCCAATTAAGCGACCCGCTTAAATAAAAAAACACCCTACTCCACCCTCTCCTCCCGCTTAACCAACAACACCTCATCGCCTTCCAAAGGCAAATACCCATATTCATAGCAAAAGTGGTATGTTTTACCGTTGGCGGTATCATACTTATTGGTGAGGTATTTAAAGTTAAAACCCTTAGCAGCCATTTTGGTCATTGTGGTTTTGGTTTTGCCGCCGGGGTTCAGCTCTTCCATAATACGTCGGTTGCGTTTTAGCACATTGTTAATGTTGCGTATCATGTTATAGCTGTTGCTGTTGAGCTGATTATTATAGTTATTGCGGCAAAGGTCATTGCAAAACTTTTTATCGGCACGGCCGTGAATGGGTGCGCCGCAATCCAGGCATGTTTTTTCGGTGGTCATACAACTAAGTTAGTCAATATAATAATTGTTTGCAAACGTTTGCAAACGGTTATTGTCGGTTGTAAACGTTTATTAACCGACTAATATTTTTAGCACGCTGCATCTTTGCTTCATCAAATAAAACGAGTTAGAAATTACAGATATGATGAACGTATTAAAAAACAGCGTACGCCTGGTAGGAAACCTGGGTACAGATCCGGAAGTTAGAAACTTCGATAACGACAAAAAGCTTACCCGACTATCATTAGCCACCAACGAGAACTATAAAAACGACAAAGGCGAGCGCGTAACCGAAACGCAATGGCATAACCTTATACTATGGGGCGCTCAGGCTAAACTGGCCGAAAGCCTGCTAAAAAAAGGCGACGAGATAGCCATTGAAGGTAAGCTGAGCAACCGCAGCTATATAGATAAAGATGGCAACAAACGCTACGCCACCGAAGTGGTAGTGAACGAATTTTTAAAATTGGGAGCGAGGCAGTAGGCGGTTACCAGTTTACAGTGGGCAGTTCTAAATTAGCAGTAAGTACTTCACTATAGTTGACAGGCCTAATTAATTGTCTTGCACACTGCAAACTGCCCACCGGCAACTGCAAACTAAAGCCTTTCGCCTTTTACCTTACTAACACCTAACCCTACATCACCAACCTAACCTTATCACATTAATTAATTATATTTGTTATGTACTTAGAAGCAAAAGAAACCGCCCGGTTGTATCAATTGTTGTCAGAAAAATTGGGAAACGATACTACCGAAGCCATGTTTAAATACATTGATAACAAAACAGAAAGAGCCGTGGAAGCAAGCATTAAAACTTTGACTACAAAAGACGACCTCGCTAAGGTGAAGTATGATCTGAGCAAAGAAATTGGCAATTCTGTAAAGTGGATGTTTGTTTTTTGGATAGGGCAGTTCAGCGCAACAGTAGCTGTTATTATGCTTATTCTTAAGAAATAATGAACAATATAGAAAATGCTGCTACCAAAGATGATGTTCGCAGTGTGTAGTAAAACTGTTGTTAAATGATATCTGCTTATATAAGCGCGATGTTATAAGATGGATGTTCATTTTATGGCTCGGCCAAATAGGAACAACTTTAGCTATGGTAATCCTGCTTTCAGGAAGCTGGCGAGATAGAAATAATGCTTAAGCACCAAAGCCCGAACGCAAGTCCGGGCTTTGGTGCTATATTAAATTTAAGGGTTACGTTAACGCCAACTGCAAACTCAGAACTGCCTACTACAATTACGGTGTAGTTAGCGCCACCGGCAGTATCTTGCCATTAAAAAACTTATGGCCGGTTAAAGCAAAGTCAGCAATGTATTTACCCATTTCAAAGGCCATTACGGGTGATTGATAGCCAGGGAATGCCTTTTCCAGCATTTCAGTCTGTGCCGAACCTAAGGCAAGGCAGTTAACGGCTATGCCTTTTTCGGCAAACTCCTGCGCCAAACATTCGGTTAAGGTATGCAATGCGGCTTTACTGGCAGAGTATGCGGCAAGGCCCGGAAACTTAGCGCTTCCCTGAAAACCACCCATGCTTCCTATGTTTACTATGTGTGAGCCCGATGGCATAAACCGATGCAGGCTTTGAATAATGCGCACATGCCCCAGGTAATTGCTTTGCAGCATTTCTACCACGTCTGATTCTGACAGGTCTACAAAAGGTTTGTTAATTAATGCACCAGCATTGTTAATGAGCACATCAACCTTACCATCAAAATGAGTGCTGATGAATTGTTGCAGATCGGCATAATCATCATGCACAATATCAAAAACAATAGGGTAAATAACCGCTTCAGGGTTAAGACCTAAGGATATTTCGGCCAGTTTTTCCAATTTTTGCTGTGTACGGGCCAGCGCAATAACTTTGTGCTTGCCGGTGGCCTGCAACTCAATAACCGCTTCAAAACCTACGCCACTGCTGGCGCCTGTTACAATAATATTCATTTAAGCAGATTTTTTATTCGTTAGGATCTACAGGTTCTTCGGTAATTACTTCTTGTTTAGGTAAACCTTGCTCCAAGCGACTCGGGCGGAAAACATAGTAGACACCTAACAACGCCACGATGATCGATATCAGGTAAAATCCAAAACTCAAATATACCGCCATATCTTCCGGAAGGGAAAAATTTCTGGCCAGCGTAAGCAATAATGCATCGCGTATGCCGCCGCCTCCCAAGCTGAAAGGTATTACAGCCGCTAAGGATGAAAACAGAAAAGATAGCAGGTAAGGCGCAAACTTCCCGTCAAAATCCTGAGCCATTAAGAGGCAAACAATACAAAGCAATTGCATGCTTTGCACACCAATAGCTTTAGCATGTGCCTGGAAAAACTTGTGCGTATAATCCCGGAAAAACTTACGTGCCACAAAATAATATATAACCGAACCGATTGATACGATAGTTAGAGGATAGGCTAAATGAAAAGGAAAATTCGGGATCAATATAATTAGCCCCACCACTATAGCGCCAATGGCCCAGAAGCCGCTCAACCTGTCAAACAATATGGCCCAGAAAACTTTTTTGGTAGGTAAATTATAGCGCTTATGCAGCAGGTATATCTTATAGCCATCGCCACCTATGCCGCCCGGCAGCAGTACGTTATAACACAGGCCCAAAAAGTATAAGCGCAGGTTAAAGCGCCAGTCTAATTTTAAGCCGATGGATTTAAAAAAACTTAATAACCGCCACGAAGAAAACAGCATTGACGTTACATAGCTCAAAATGGCAGCAGCCATCCAAAGTTTGTCGCCGTTTACCAGTCTGGATTTTATTTTGGCAAAAGGCACCTTACTGAATACGTAATACAGTAAACCGCCGGTTACCACAATTATCAAAATAACTTTAACAACGCTCCAGAGCTTACCTTTCCAGGTTTTGTGCTCGGTGCCTTCGTCAACTACTTCTTCAATTTCTGTCATTGGGCGCAAAGGTAGTGATTTAGTGAATAGTTGATTGGTGAATAGATATTAGTGATTGGTTAATAAATGTTAAATAACGTATTAAACTTCCATTTATGATAAACTCCTGACCAAATACGAGGGCTTAACTCATCACAAATCAACTAATCTCTGATCACTAATTACTACCTTTGCAAAAAATTTGGAACCACAAATGAGTAAAGTAAAAGTTGGTATTGTGCAAATGAGTTGTACTGCTAATAAGCAGGAAAATTTGCAGAAAGCTATTGTGAAAGTGCGTGAGGCTGCCCAAAAAGGCGCGCAGATTGTTTGCTTACAGGAGCTGTTTACTTCGCTTTATTTTTGCGATGTAGAAGATCATGATAACTTTTTGTTAGCTGAGGCAATCCCTGGTCCGTCAACTGATGAATTGTCAAAAGTTGCTGCAGAGTTGGGTGTTGTAATCATTGCATCTTTGTTTGAAAAACGCGCGCAGGGTTTGTATCATAACACCACTGCGATTTTAGATGCTGATGGCGCTTACCTTGGCAAATACCGCAAAATGCACATTCCGGATGATCCGGGTTTTTACGAGAAGTTTTACTTTACGCCCGGCGATCTGGGTTACAAGGTTTTCAAAACCAAATTTGCAACCATCGGTGTATTGATCTGCTGGGATCAATGGTATCCTGAAGCAGCCCGTATCACTGCTTTAATGGGTGCCGAAATATTATTTTACCCAACTGCTATAGGTTGGGCCACCACGCAGGATGAAGCCACCAATGTTGAACAATACAATGCATGGCAAACTATACAACGCAGTCACGCTGTTGCCAATGGCGTGCATGTGGTGAGCGTAAACAGGGTAGGAGAAGAAGCCGGTGTTGAGTTCTGGGGCGGCTCATTTTTTGCCAATCCGTTTGGTACCATTATCCACCAAACATCACACAACCAGGAAGAAGTTATTGTACAGGAGTTAGACCTGAACAAAACTGATTACTACCGTACCCACTGGCCGTTTTTACGCGACAGAAGAATTGATTCATATCAGCCAATAACAAAACGCCTTTTAGACGAGTAGTCCGAAAGTCGGAAAAGACGGAAAGTCCGAAAGTGCCTTAATAACGTTAAAAAAATGCTAATCTCTAATAATAATCTTACCGACTTCCGGACTTCCGGACTTCCGGACTTTCCCGCCCAAGCAGGCTATCATTTCCCTGCAGAATGGACCAAACACGAGGCTACCTGGCTAAGCTGGCCGCATAAGGAAGAATCATGGCCGGGTAAGATTGTTACCATATACCCTAAGTACTGTGAGTTTATAAAAGCGCTTACGGAAGGCGAGGTGGTGCGCATCAATGTTAAGGATGAGTACATGGCCGCTTTTGCCAAACAGCAATTGCAATTGGTAGATGCCGACCTCAGCAAAATAGAATTTTTTGAGTTTGAAAGTAACGATGCGTGGTGTCGTGATCATGGTCCGGCTTTTTTGATCAATCCGGTTACCAAACAGAAAGCTATTGTAGATTGGGGTTACAATGCGTGGGGTGGCAAATATCCGCCGTTTGATCTGGATGATGTTATTCCTACCAAAATAGCTAACCATTACGGTTTGCCGGTTTATCATCCGGGTATTGTTATGGAAGGTGGTTCTGTTGATTTTAATGGTAAAAGCACAATTTTAACCACTACCGCCTGTTTGTTAAATCCTAACAGAAATCCGCATTTAAACCAGGGCCAGATAGAAGAATACCTGCGCAACTACTATGGCGCGGAGCAGATACTTTGGCTGGGTGATGGTATAGTTGGCGATGACACCGATGGTCACATTGATGATATTACCCGTTTTGTAAACGAGGATACCGTTGTTACGGTAGTTGAAGAGAACAAGAACGACGATAACTATCACCTGCTGCAAGAGAACCTTCAAACCCTTAAAACCATGCGTTTGCTCAATGGTAAGCAGTTGAACATAATTGAGCTACCAATGCCTGATGCGGTGGTTTATGATGACATGCGTTTGCCTGCATCATACGCAAATTTTTACATTGGCAACGCGGCTGTTGTAGTACCAACTTACCGTTGTGCTAATGACGATAAAGCGCTGGATATACTAACCAAATGCTTCCCTGACCGGAAGGTGATCGGCATTGATTCAACCGATATTATTTGGGGTTTGGGTAGCTTCCATTGCTTGAGTCAGCAGGAGCCTGCGTTGTAGGAATTTTTTCACCGACATATTCACCCTTTTTACCGAGTTCTTGCCGCTTAATGGCCTTTTTTAGTTTTGGCTGCCTATATTAGAGCGTTACTTTTGAGTAACAATAATAATTTAAGTCATGGATACCAACACTAACATACATAGCCAAAACGGTCCCGGTAAAGGGAAAGTGGTAGGCGGCGTAATACTGCTGGCTTTAGGCGCAATTCTACTTTTAAAACAACTTGACCTTTTCTTTTTTCCTCATTGGATATTTAGCGGCCCCATGTGGATCATAGGCGCGGGTTTATATTTTGGCGCAAACAGCAACTTTAAAAAACCCATTTGGTTATTAGTTATCTCATTTGGTTGCATTACGCTGCTTGGCGAAATTTTTCCGGGTTTTGACTCCAGCGATATTGTTTGGCCGGCTATACTAATAATTGTTGGCGTTTGGATGATACTGCGTCGTAATAAGAAAGCTGCCACTTGGGATAAGCATGCCTGGAAAAGTAAATGGGAAAACAGTAAATACGATTTTAATGTTGATCAGCCTTCAGCGGCAAAAGAACCGATAGCAGACTTTAATGCCGACGCCGAACCGGGTTTCGTAAATCCTCAGGGCCAGCCTTTTTATGCCGGCGATGAACATTTAGATGCTGTAGCCATATTCGGCAGCGTTAAAAAAACCATTTATTCAAAGAATTTTCAAGGTGGCGAGATTGTAAACGTTTTTGGCGGTGCCGAAATTGATTTTACACAAGCAGATATAAGCGGACGCGTATATATTGATGTGACACAAGTATTTGGTGGCGTAAAAATGATAGTGCCCGCACATTGGACAGTAGTATCAGACGTAGCCGCTGTGTTTGCCGGGTTTGATGATAAACGTGTACGCAATACCATCCCT
Organism: Mucilaginibacter auburnensis; assembly: GCF_002797815.1. NCBI lineage: Bacteria > Pseudomonadati > Bacteroidota > Sphingobacteriia > Sphingobacteriales > Sphingobacteriaceae > Mucilaginibacter > Mucilaginibacter auburnensis. The sequence goes on along the minus strand of NZ_PGFJ01000002.1, from coordinate 1,229,684 downwards.
CAGGACGCTAATAAAATTTTAGTAGTTAAAGGAACATCTATATTTGCAGGCGTAGATATCCGCAGCTATTAATTACCCCATATCTCAATCATATTAAATAATATAATAGTATTGTTTTGGCGGCACCATCAAATATATCTACCTTTTCAAAACTGAGCAGTGCCTTTGCCATTTGCGGCTTAGCCTGGGCAGGTTTACAAAGCTACATCATCCATAGTTTTGGCTTTCCCTGGTTTATAGCCCTGGCAGATGGTTTGGTAAGTACCACGTTATTAGCAGCGGCCTGTTGGTTAATTAACAACAACCTGAGGTACTACCAGCCCGGTAAAGGCAGCTATATTAATATACTGATATGGTGTATAGCTTTAGCAGTTGCATGTACAGCCGGAAGCCGCTACATACTGCCGTTTTTAGATAGCACCGAGGCTTATGCCACACTGATGAGCCAATCAGTAGTGATCAGGTTTTTTACTGATTTTTTAGCTATAGGCTGGATGGCCATGATCAGTATGATATGGTATACCCAACAAGATCAGAAAGAGAATGAAAGGCGTAAAACCGAGGCCGAGAGATTAGCCCGCGAAGCTGAACTTTACAATTTGAGACAGCAGTTGCAACCGCACTTTTTGTTCAATAGTTTAAACTCAATTAACGCGCTCATTGGCTTTAAGCCGGAACAGGCCCGTAAAATGATACATCAGTTATCAGACTTTTTGAGGGGAACTTTACGCAAAGACGATCAGCAGCAGGTTACACTGAATGAAGAGTTGCAGCACCTTAACCTCTACCTTGAAATTGAAAAGGTGAGGTTTGGGCACAGGTTAAAAACCGAGATAAGCTGCGATGTAAATTGCAACGATTGCATAATGCCGGCCATGCTGTTGCAGCCATTGGTTGAAAACGCCATAAAGTTTGGTTTGTACGATACCACTGATGAAGTAGTGGTAAGCATACGTGCTGAGCTTGACGGCAATTATCTGGAACTTATTGTACAAAATCCTTTCGATCCTAAAACATCCAGACCGCGGCAGGGCACAGGTTTTGGCTTAAGTGGGGTACAGCGGCGTTTATATTTATTATTTGCACGTAATGATTTGATGGAAACACACGCAAATGATAATATATTTACAACCATTATAAAAATACCGCAGTTATGACCCGAGCTTTACTTATAGACGATGAACCATTGGCCCGCATGGTGGTGCAGGAATATTTGCTGGACTTTCCGCAAATTGAGGTTTTGCAGGAGTGTGGCGACGGTTTTGAAGGGTTAAAGGCTATACAGCAACACAAGCCAGATCTGGTTTTTCTTGACGTACAGATGCCAAAAATAAACGGCTTTGAAATGTTAGAGCTGGTTGACGATGCCCCGGCTGTAATATTTACTACTGCTTTTGATGAATATGCCATAAAAGCGTTTGAAGCGCACGCGGTTGACTACCTGCTAAAACCTTTCAGCAAGGAACGATTTACCAAAGCGGTTGAAAAATACCTGTCGCAGGCCGCAATTGCACCGGCGGCCCCCAAACCAACCGAAAACCTGCTCGAAACCGCATCTCACTCTCCGCAGCAACATGAGCGTATTGTAGTTAAAACAGGTACCAAGGTAAAGATCATTCCGGTGGCCGATGTTTTATACCTGCAGGCCGATGATGATTATGTAAGCGTTTTTACGCATGAAGGCTCGTTCCTGAAAAATAAAACCATGAGCTTTTTTGAGCAAACGCTTGACCCTCGTCACTTTGTAAGGGTACATCGCTCTTATATATTAAGTGTTCAGGAAATAACCCGAATAGACCCTTATGAGAAGGACAGCCACCTGGCCATACTAAAATCTGGCGCTAAAATACCGGTAAGCAAAACCGGCTATGCCAAATTAAAACAGGTATTGGGCATTTAGTCTTAAAAAACATACTTAAATTTATTAGTGTACCTGTTATAGAAACCGCTTTAAAAGCGGTTTTTTTCTTAACAACTTAATGTGTAAAGTGACGTATAACGTTTATATTAGTTTGACAATAATTATTGACTGATAGCAGGTTGAAACCCCTTTATACCCTATTTGCTTTTTTAAGCATGCTATGTTCTGTTGCTTCAGCCAATTCGCTGAACCCTGCAACAGATAGTTTAAAAAAACTGGTATCGCCTGCCGTAAAGAATTCCCTAAAAATAGCTGATACCATAACCATACGTCGTATTACTGACTTGGCGCATGAGTACTTTGAATCAAATCCCGACAGTACAAAGTATTACGGAGAGTTGGGCGTAAAATTAGCCACAAAAATAAAAGACCCTAAAGGTATTGCCGATGGCAGCGTACAGGTAGCCTCTGTTGAGGCTTTTGTTGGCAATTACATCAACGCAAAAAAGTTATACCAGCACGCGTTAAAGATCTACAACAAAATTGGGTTTGCCCATGGTGTGTTTAACTGTTACACCGGCATGGGGAGTGTTGAAGATTATTTGGGGAATTACGATGAGGCCATAGGTTTTTACAACAAAGCTTTAAAAATTGCGCTTCAATCTCGCAATCAAACCGACGCAGCCGAATGCTACAATTACATAGGAATAACTTATGATAACAGGGGCGACTACTCCAAAGCGCTTGATAATTATTTTAAGGCGCTCATCATCAATATCAAAATTAAAGATGAGTTAGGCGCGGCCGACCAGTATTGCAACATTGGCATCATTATGCACGAATTGGAACTCTACTCAAAAGCCTTAAACTACTACAAAAAGTCTCTTGATATATGGACCCGAATGGAAGATACACAAGGTGTTGGCGTAATACATGAGAATATTGGCGAAGTGTTGCTTGATCAGGGTAAATACAAGGAAGCCTTACCACACCTCAACTACGCCAGATTGAATTTTAATGAAATGAATGACCCCGACGGTATAAGTTTAATAGCTTATGATTTTGGATTGTACAAGTTACGCACCGGCGATATAGATTCGGCTATTACTTACTTCAACAGGTCGTTACAATCGGCCGCGCGTAGTAAAATTGAGTATAATAAAGCAAAGGCCTATTGGGGTTTAGCGCAGGCTTTCAATAAAAAAAAGGATTTTAGAGCAGCATACAATTACGCGCTTCAGGCCGAAAATACGGCACGTTCCATTGGTAGTTTAAACATAAAGTCAAGTGCTATGCAGCAAACAAGCATAGCTTTGGCCGGCCTTAAACGTTTTGAAGAGGCTTATAACAAAATGTTAGCTTATTCTGAGTTACGTGGTAGGTTAAAACATAGCGAAAGTGTTCAGAAAATAGCCTTTTATAACCTGGAAATTGAGTTTGCAAAACAACAAAAAGAGATTGCTGCCCGCGAGTATAAAAAAGAAGTGGCTTACAACAAGAAGCTTGCCCGGCAGCGGCAAATAAATGTGGTTGGCGCCGCAACTACCATAGTTGTGGCTGTAATGGCCGGCATTTATTATCGGGGCCGCCGTAAACAGAAGGCTATTAATGTTGTGCTTCAGCAAAAAAATGACGAGATTTTATTGCAACAGGCAGATATCAATCGTCAGTCAGAAAAATTGAATGAATTGAACCTGCTAAAAGACAGATTAATAGGCGTGCTTGCGCATGATCTGAGAGCGCCTATAAGCACATTGAGAGGGTTATTTAATTTGTTGATAGATAAAAGCATTAGTAACGAAGAGTTTATTACCATGACGCCCACAGTTTTTGGCAAACTGGAACAAACATCCGACTTTTTGGATACCCTTTTATCATGGATAAATAGCCAGGTTGATAGCAGGCAGGGTGCTGTGAAGGTTTTTAAATTAGCCGAACTTGTTGAAAAAGAACTGTTGCACCTAAGCGATAAAATACAACAGAAGGATGTAAAGGTGGTAGTTAAAGTTGAGGCTGAAGTGCAAGCTTTTGCAGAGCCCAATTCTATACGGATAGTGATCCATAACTTCTTGACCAATGCTATTAAGTTCTCCAATCGTGGTGGAACAATAGAAATTTCTGCAGGTACAAAAGGTGCCAGAACTTATTTCTGCATAAAAGATAATGGCGTAGGCATTAGCGAGCAACATCTGGTCAGTTTATTTAAAAGTCGTGTTAATAGCTTGCCGGGGACAGAGAATGAGACCGGCACAGGCATGGGTTTGCTATTCTGTAAGGACCTTATAGAAAAGTATAATGGTAATATATGGGCAGAAAGCAAACTCGATCAGGGTACCAGTTTGTGCTTTGAGCTACCGGGTTAAGCTCAATGACATTTACTAAACGTATTTAATGAACTTTTGCCAAACTCCCCGGGCAATAAATGGTTTACTTATTTTGTTTAAATAAAAATACCTTTGACGGATGGTTTATAAATACGTGTTGCTTTTTTTTCTTGTTTTAGGACTTTACCAACCCGCCAAGGCCGATTTTACTTTAGATCAAAACTCATCTGCCGCGTTTAAAGCCATATTTGAATTGCGCTTTCCAGAAGCTAAAAGATTGATAGCCGAAGAGAAACGCACCAATCCGGATAATGGAATAACCGTACTGCTTGAAAATTATATGGATTATTTCCAACTGTTAATGTCAAGCAACAAAGCCGATTACCAAAAGTTTAAAGACCGCCGCTCGGCGCGTTTGGATGCTTTGGAGGATAACGATTCCAACTCGCCTTTTTACCTGTTTGCCCAGGCCGACGTTTATATACAATGGGGCGTATTAAAGGCCAAGTTCGGCGATTATTCCTCATCCGTAATGGATGTAAACAAGGGGCGCAAGCTGCTGGCCAAAAACAACGAGAAATACCCCAATTTTTTGCCCAACCAAAAAAGCATAGCCTGGGTTAACTTGCTGTTTGGTGCAATTCCACCTAATTATAAAAGTCTGATAGGATTTTTTGGCATGAAGGGAGATCTGCAGGCCGGGTTAAAACAACTCAGGAGATTGCGAGGTCAACTGGACGGTACGCCTTACAGCATTTATAAAGATGAGGTGACATTCCTGATCGCGTTAACTGATATTGACATCTTAAAAAGAAAGGATAACTACACCGAGTTGATGGGCATGGCTGCTGATATGAGCGACAGAAGCTTGTTGAAGAATTATTTGCAAGGGTATATTTCTTTCAAAACTGCGCATGTCGATGCTGCTGTAAAGTATTTTTCGGATGCGCCCCAAACCAGTGAGTATTTGGATATGCCGGTTGTAACTTACTGGCTGGCCAACGCCAAACTGTGCCGCATGGACCGTGATGCCGATAAGTACTTTTTGAAATTCATTAGTGAGAACAGGGGAGACCAATTTATAAAAGAGGCGTACCTGAAGGTGGCGTACTGCGCTTTATTTAAAAAAGATATGGACGACTACAAATCCTATCTTAACATGGTGCGAACTAAAGGCAGTACTGCCGATGAAAAAGATAAAGAGGCGTTGAAGGAAGCTAATGATGCCATGCCTGATGAAGATATGCTACGTGCCCGCTTTTATTTTGATGGCGGATATTATGATAAAGCGCTTGCCATGCTGAAGGGTAAATCATTCAACGAACTTAAAATTGTACGCGATAAAACCGAATATTATTATCGCTTTGGTCGTACGTATGATGCTTTGGAGAATGATACAGCAGCTTTAGCTAATTACCTGCGTGCTATTAATATGGGTAAAACTACGTCGTATTATTATGCTGCCAACGCGGCGTTGTTAAGCGGGTTGATCTATGAGCAAAAACGCGATTTAAAGAAGGCGGAAGAGTTTTTCAGATTGGCGTTGTCAATGAAGAATCATGAGTATCAAAACAGCATTGACAACCAGGCCAAAGATGGCCTTACACGTATAAAAGCGGACTAAGCGTTGCTCGTTACCGCTCGTTTACAGGTGAACCTGATTTGGCTTTGAAGCGCTTGTTTGTGGTGGGTGTTTACCTTTTCAACCAGTTGCTTAAAGTTGTATTCTTCAACAGTACCGCAATCCAGCATATCAAAATATACAGATGGTTTGGAGCTTTCAAAATACTCTACCACCGTACTACACCATAGCAACTGGCATTTTCCTTTTACCCGTTGCACCACCTCGTTAATGCCATCCTGAAACTCAATATCAGGGATGTGCATGCTTTCTAAATTTCCTTGGGGGAAGTAAAGGAACAAATTACCCGGCTCAGATAGTTTCTCGCCTATAAAGTCAAAACTCTCTAACATAGAAAACTTGCCCGGCTCAACCGAAAAACTTCCACAATAACGCAGCCATGGGTTTTTCTCCATTTGTTTTTTAACCGACATGATGTAGAGTCTACGCATAAGTCCTGGTTTCCATAAAACCTTGCCGCACAGGTAAAACGCCAGAAACCCATCCAGAAAGCTAAAGTGGTTGCACATTAAAATGTACGAGTGCCCCGGCTTAATATCAACCGGACGGATAACGAGCTTGTTAAACCGGCGCTTAAGCAGCGCGCCAATTAAAAACTGTCCGCAGTTAAAAAAAAACGGTTTTAACGGCTTTGATTTGATGATCATATACAACATGCACAACACACCCTAAGGCATGCTGGTTTTAACTCGTTGCTAAAATAGGAAAAAGCGGTTACACTAAAGCCTTGGCGCCTGAATGGGCATAGTATTAGTATTACACTACCGTAGTTTCAATAACAATGCTATGCGTAAGTATTTTGTGCAGCGGGCATGCATTGGCAACCACTAACAACCTTGCACGTTGCTCCTCATCCAGATCACCGGTAAATTGTATCTTTCTGATAAATTTGGTCTGCCCATCTTCCTCAAGCAACTCAACATCAGCATAAACATTTTCAAGCGGCCACGCTTTGCGGTCGGCATACATGCGTACTGTAGCACAGGTGCAGGCAGCTAATGAGGCTGCCAGCAATTCTTTAGGGTTAAAACCTTTATCCTGTCCGCCTTTGTCTATAGGCTCGTCGGCGATAACAATATTGCCTGTAGGCGATTTAAGTTCTATTCGGTAAAGTTCGGTGCGTATGCTGGCTTTAATGCTCGTCATGTTATTTTTTGTTGATGGTTGGGTAGGGTACAAATTCGTTTTCTTCGCCGGGTATTTTGTCAAACTCTTGGGCTATCCATTTTTGTTTGGCAATGTTGATGAGCTCTTTATCGGTAGCAACAAAATTCCAGTCTATAAAGCGCTGCTCTGCAAAAGGTTCGCCGCCGAAAATGTAGACTGTACTTTGTGGTGCCATAGTGAAATGGCATAATGAACTATCCTTAGCTATTAGCAATTGTTTGGGCTGATAAGTGTGTCCTTCATTTTCAACGCTCCCATCTAAAATATAAAGCGCCACTTCGCCATAAAGTTCATTGCTGATGTTAATGGTTTGTTCGGGTTCGCTTTTGATCTCGATCATGAACAGCTTACTGTAAACAGGTACAGGAGATTTACGGCCGAATGCTTCCCCGGCAATCAGTTTAAACTGAAGGCCATCGGAAGTCCATGCCGGCAACTGAGCCGCTTCAATATGGAAAAACTCCGGGTCCATTTGTTCGAGTTCCTTTGGCAGGGCAACCCAAATTTGCAGGCCGTGAAGTATCTGCTCTGCGTGGTGTTTTTCTTCAGGAATACGTTCAGAGTGTACAATGCCTTTGCCGGCGGTCATCCAGTTTACGGCGCCGGGGGTTATCTCGGCAACAGTACCTAAGGTATCGCGGTGCATGATGCTGCCTTCGAACAAGTAGGTGAGGGTTGAAAGCCCTATATGCGGATGGGGAAGTACATCAAAACTCTGGCGCTCGTTGAGCTTTACCGGCCCCATATGGTCAATAAATATAAACGGACCAACCATGCGTTTTTCGCGAAATGGTAGTAGGCGGCCAACCAAAAAGTTGCCAATACTGGCGGCCCGCTCTTCAATTATAAGGCTTATGTTTGACATAGATAAATTGTAAAAGGTGGTACCAGCTTTTTACTGATGTGATGTGAAGATAGGAGTTATTTTCAACAATTAAGCCCCAGTTTGAATGTGTAGATTATCAAGCATTTCAGAAGCATCACAGTTAAAAGTATAGTTCATTTTAGTATATTAGCAAGACTAAATTTTATCATAATGAAAAAAATTCTACAAATTCTGCTGTTATTAATTGTTACATGTTCCAGCTGTAAAAAGACGGATGAAAAAAAAGAAAATCTGCTGCTTGGCAAGTGGTACGCAAAAAAAATAGTTTTATTAGAACCCGTTGAGCAAACTATAGTACCAACTGCTGCGGATGGCTGGATAGAATTTAAAGAAAACGGTGAGTTTATTGAAGCCGACTCTCCTACCAGAACCAAGTATTGGACTTATAATGCTGTAGACCTTTATTTAATGGTTAACGATATCAAAATAATGGTTAATAAGTTGACTAAAGACGAATTATACTTGCTGCATACAGAAATCAATACCAACACAGGTGCCAAATCAAAGTTCGAAATACAATATGGCAGGTAGGCTTACATTAAACAGCAACCTTCGTGCTACGCCTTATCAACACCCATGTAAATCCAACCCCTAATATCGCCATTAACATCCCCACTAATGATGGCCAGTTAAAACCCAGCCCCATGCTTATAGGTATGCCACCAATAAACGCGCCCCAGGCATTGCCCGTGTTAAATGCGGCCTGCGTTATACCAGCGCCTAACATTTCGGCGCCTTTGGAGGTATTGATCATGAGTATTTGTATGGGGGCGGCAAGGGCAATGGATAATGCCCCGGCAACAAACGTTAGCAGCAGCGACAAAATTTGATTACCCGAAAACAGGAAGATGCATAATAGCGTTACAGCCATCGCCGCAAGCAGCCAGGCGGTAGCTATAACCGGTCGGAATTTGTCTGCCAGTCTGCCGCCAATAATGTTGCCCACCACCATGCCAAAACCGGCCAGTACCAAAATGTACGATACGTTAGCGCTTTTAAAGCCGGAAACTTCCGTCATGAGCGGAGCTATGTAGCTTATCCAGCAAAACAGACCGCTGGTACCAATGGCAGTTATGAGTATAATGAGCCAGGTTTCGGTGCTTTTAAATATTTGCAGTTCTGAGCGGGCGTTGCCTGTGCGGTTGGCAGGCAGGGCAGGCATCCACAGGTATAAAAATAACAGGGTGATGATGCCTATCAACGCTACTATGCCAAAAGTGTATCGCCATAAATAATTATGCCCCACCCAGGTAGCAACGGGTACCATAGCCAAATTGGCAATGGTCAAGCCCGCAAACATTACCGATATGGCCTGCGCCTGCTTGCCCGGTTCAGCCAATCTGCTGGCTACTACCGCGCCTACGCCAAAGAAAGCACCATGCGGCAAGCCTGCAAAAAAGCGGGCAATAAGCAGCATAAGATTGTTAGGCGCAAAAGCCGATGCCGTATTGAACACCGTGAACATTACCATCAGGCCCAGCAATATTTTTTTTGGCGGATAACTGCCGCCTATCATAACCAGCAAGGGCGCTCCTACTACCACACCCAAAGCGTATGATGATATGAGGTGCCCTGCAACGGGTATGCTGATGTTAAGGTTAGCGGCAATGTCGGGCAGGAGGCCCATCATTACAAATTCTGTTGTGCCAATGGCCAAACCGCCCAACAGCAGCGGGAATAAACTTTTCTTCAATGCGCTCTCCTTAGTAATTTTCTATCCCTGCCGAATCAACATTCCAGAATTTACCTGTTTCGGTATTTTCGGTAATAGCCTTATAAATACCGTTTACAGATTGCTCAATGGTGGTTGGCGCTTTATCGCCGCCCATGCGGGTTTGTACCCAGCCGGGGTGCAGGGCCGTTACACGAATGCCGCGTTTGCTCAACCGCTGACTCAACATTACCACGTACATATTTAAAGCCGCTTTTGACATGCGGTAAGCAGGACTATCAGCCGAGGCCGCGCGCAATAACGACATAATGGTTGACAGAAACAGTATCTGTCCGCCATCGGCAATATTAGGCAACAAAGCCTCGGTAAACAAGGCGGTACCTGTGGTATTGGTGGCAAAGCTGGCGTTAAGCGCGGCAGCAGTTGGCACTTCGGTATCAAAATCAACCCCAACACCGGCGTTGTTGATCAGGCAATCAATGGTAATGCCCATTTGGCTTACCTGTTGCGCTACACTTTTAATGCTTTCCTCGTTGCTGATGTCACCTTTTAAAACGGTCAGTTCGAGATGCGAATAATCCAAGATCTCGCCCGAGCGGGTTACCGCGATAACGGTTATACCTTCGGCTAACAGTTTTTTGGTCAAATCAAGGCCTATGCCTGCACTTGCGCCGGTTATTAAAGCAGATTTTATGTTGTTCATGGTTGTATGCTTAGTGTTATAAATACACCACAAAGGTAGGATTATAGTTTGCAGATTGTGGAGATAGAGTTACTCATTTTTGGTGAGGTGTGGGAATATTACATTGTAATGCTGATAGCGCCGGTTCATCGTCTCATTGAATATGTGAAACGGTTTGAAACGATTTTTTATTAAAGATTCTGATTTGTAATGCTTTAAAGATTTTGTGTGAACCGAAAATGAAACGAGTGAACCGATTTTGTGTAAACCTATTCAGTAATAATCAAGTTGAAACGGTAAGGCCGTTAAACAAAAGCGGCGATGACCCTAACAGTCACCACCGCCAATAAAAGAGAATTTGTTGCTTTATTTTCCGGCTATTTCAAAAACAGCATTCATACGGAAAGTAAGTTTCATTTTTTGCACAGCAATATCAGATTCCGGCACGTCAGCACTTTCGGCCATAGCCACATTTGAAAATGTTTTAAAACGTGCCTGAGGAACATCATTACTCATATCCAGTTCAGAAATGCTGATAACGCCGCCCAGTTTTTCATTCAGACTCGAAACTAAAGCGTTCGCTTTATCGCGTGCAGCTAACAGGGCCTGTATTTGTAATTCCCTCTTTAATTCAGTAATTTTTGAATAGTCGTAGCTGGCTACGTTGGTATACTGTATGCCTTTAGGGTCAACCTTGCTCAATACCTGGTTAAACTTGTTCAGATCGCGGAAACGTATGCTATATTGTTTGGATGCTAAAAACTCGGGCGTTTTCTTTTTAGGGTCAATATAGTTGTAAGACGATAGGTTGTTTATGGTAAAATCATCTTTTGCAATACCTGCAGCCTGAATAGCCTTCTCCAACTGCTGTTCTAACTGGCTAATGGTTATTTTGGTTTTACCATCAAAATACTCCTTCAATGATATAGACACATTGATGATATCCGGTGTTACTTCTTTTTCTACTGTGCCACTCACTTCAATTTTGCGGCGCAGGTCAACACTCTGTGCAAATCCTGATAATACACTTACTACAAGGGCTATTACTAATATACTTAACTTTTTCATATGCTTTGTTTTTATAAGTAGGATGCAAGGTAGTTCCGGTTTCCATAACTGCATCTTAAAAATTTTACTTTTTGTCGGGTTGATCTGTTTTGACAAGCCGCCTCTTCACCTATTCAATGAACGATAGTAAACATTGCTATGCTACAGTTGTTCACAAAAAAGCGGCGCTGACCGTTACTTCAGCGCCGCCAATAAAAGAGAGCGTTACGTTGGTTTATCTTCCTGAAATTCCAAAAACTGCGTTTACGCGGTAGGTTAACTTAATGGTTTTAATATCAATGTCTGACTCCGGTACGTCAGCTGCACCATTTGCAGCCTGATCTCTGGCCATGTACATCACATTGCGTGGCTGAGGGAAATTGTTATCTTCAACCTCGGTGATGCTTAACGGCCAGCCCAATTTTTCGCCAATACCGTTCAGCATAAAGGTGGCTTTGGTTTTGGCAGCAACCAGCGCCTGTAATTTTAATTCGTTACGCAGGTACTCAATTTTTGAATAGTCGTAGCTGTCAATATTTGTGTACTGTATGCCTTTAGCATCAACTTTGCTTATTACCTGGTTAAATTTATTCAGGTCGCGGAAGCGTATGCCATATTGTTTAGAGGCTAAAAATTCAGGTGTTTTCTTTTTAGGGTCAATAAAGTTGTAGGAAGACAGGTTGTTGATCCTGAAATCCTCTTTAGCAATACCCGCTGCCTGCACCGCTTTTTCCAGTTGCTGCTCCAACTCGCTGATGGTGATCTTCTTTTTGCCATCCATGTACTCTTTTAAAGAGATAGATACATTGATGATGTCGGGCGTAACTTCGCGCTCGGCTACGCCGCTAACTTCAATTTTAGCACGCAGGTCAACATTCTGCGCAAATCCTGATAATACACTTACTGTAAGGGCAATTACTAATATACTTAACTTTTTCATATGCTTTGTTTTTATAGATAGGATGCGAGGAAGCACCGGTTTCCATAAGCGCTTAACAAAAAAATATACTTTTTGTTGAATGCGGTTGTATGGCATTTATCTTTGCCCCACTATGGAAACCATCAACTGGAATGATTTTGAACGTGTGGAACTGAGGGCAGGCACTATATTGCAGGTACTTGATTTTCCCGAAGTCAGAAAGCCAGCTTATAAATTGCAGGTTGACTTTGGCGAGTTCGGCATCAAATGGTCGAGCGCGCAAATAACCAAACATTATACAAAAGAACAATTGCCCGGCAGGCAGATAATGGGTGTTATAAACTTCCCTAAAAAGCAGATAGCCAACTTTATGTCGGAGTTTTTGGTAACCGGCTTTGCCGATGAGAATGGTGATATTGTATTGGCAGCTATTGATAAGCAGGTGCCTAATGGAAGTAAGTTAGTTTAATAACCAATACATAGCGATGGGTTTTAAACCCATCGCTAACAGATAATATGAGATACGTAAGCTTCGGCGATGAGCCAGCGGTAAAGCCCGACGATTTTTTTATGAACGAGGCCCTCAAAGAGGCCAAACTCGCCTTAGCCGAAGATGAGATACCCATTGGCGCGGTTGTGGTATGCAAAGGGCAGATCATCGGTAGAGGGCATAACCTTACCGAACGCCTTAATGATGTATCGGCCCATGCCGAAATGCAGGCGCTTACCGCAGCAGCCAACTTTATGGGTGGCAAGTATCTAAAAGAATGCACCTTGTACGTTACCATGGAACCTTGCGTAATGTGCGCCGGCGCCTCTTACTGGTTCCAGGTGGGCAGAATAGTATTTGGCGCCTATGACCCGCGCATGGGTTTTGGCAGGCTTAACCAAAAAATTACGCACCCAAAAACCATTATTGAAGGTGGCATCCGCGAAAATGAATGCGCGGAGCTGGTGAGGAGTTTTTTTAAGAGTAAAAGGTAGCTGTCTGAACCTTGATTTTCATGATTTGAGGATTTGTCTGAACTATGATTTTTAAGATTAATTGGATGATAGGAAACAAATCTTTTAATCCCCAAATCCTATTAACCAAGGTTCAGAGAACTGGAATCGCTTAAATCCTAATCCAGACAATCAAATAAGTGCTCTCACCGCTTCAACTGTCGATATACCAATAATTACCACCAGCACAATGTATTTAAATACCTTTTCGGAGGTGCGGGCCAGTATGAGTTTACCTATGTAACTACCTGCAATGCTGATGCCTATGAGGAAAGGTATCAAAAACAGGTATTCGGTTTTGAAATAGCCATTACTTACATATACTGCCGCGCGGCTGCTGTCAACCCCCAGATCAATCAATGCCGAGGTAGCTATAAACACAGCCTTTGGCAGGCCAAATGCTGCCAATGTTATACCACGCACCGCGCCGCCTGTACCTGTTAGTCCGGCTAAAAAACCCGAAGCGGCTCCACCTATGTATAAATTGCCATTGCTTTGCTTAATGGTTTTATTGAAGTTAATAGCAAGGTAAACAGACAATATCACCAGGCCAACATTCATCATTAATTGTAGTGGACGAGTAGGCAAAAAAGTGGTAAGCCAGGCACCCAACAACACAAATGCAACTGCCGGAACGCCCAATTTTAAAGCTATTTCTTTATTAATACCTTGCCTGAACAGCGTAATTTTTGACAGGTTACTGAATACATGAAAAACGGCCGTAATGCCTAGCACCGTTTTAAAATCAAAAAACAAAGAAGCTACCGGAACAAACAGGATGGACGACCCAAAACCCGAAACAGTGCCGATGATCTCAGACAGGAACGCCAGCAATACAAATAGCGAATATTTTTCCATACTAAGAAATAAAGATAGGTACGCTACTTGATTTGAAATATGATGATTGTCAATTGTCTGAACTATGATTTTTAAGATTAATAAGATGTTAGGAAACGAATCTTTTAATCCCCAAATCCTATTAATCTTAGTTTAGACAATTACATCTGCTTAAATCCTATCATCCTGCTTATCCAATTAATCTTAGTTCAGATTAATCCTATAAATCATAGTTCAGACAAACTAACCCCCAAAAAATATATATTTGCGCCATTATGAGTAAAAATACCGACGAAGTTTTTAAAAACGTTATAGCACACGCCAAAGAGTATGGCTTTGTTTTTCCTTCAAGCGAGATATACGATGGCCTGAGCGCTGTTTATGACTATGGGCAAAATGGTGCCGAGTTGAAGAACAACATTAAAACCTACTGGTGGAAAGCCATGGTGCAGCTTAACGAGAACATTGTTGGTATTGACTCGGCCATATTTATGCACCCTAAAATATGGAAGGCCAGCGGTCACGTTGATGGTTTTAGCGACCCAATGATCGACAACAAAGATTCAAAAAAACGCTACCGTGCCGACCAGTTATTAGAGGACCGCATTGCCAAATATGATGAGGAAGGCAAAACCGACCTTGCTGAAGAACTGCAAAAAGAAATGGATGAGGCCCTTAAAGCCGAGAACCTGCCACGCCTGCGCGAACTGGTGATTGGACACGATATTAAATGCCCTATAAGCGGTACCGCCAACTGGACCGAAGTGCGCCAGTTTAACCTGATGTTCAGTACGCAAATGGGCGCCGTTGCCGATGAGGCTGATGTGGTTTACCTGCGTCCCGAAACAGCACAGGGCATATTTGTGAACTATTTGAACGTGCAAAAATCGGGCAGGATGAAAATTCCGTTTGGTATTGCGCAAATTGGTAAGGCTTTCCGTAACGAGGTAATTGCCCGCCAGTTCATCATCCGTATGCGTGAGTTTGAGCAGATGGAGATGCAGTTCTTTGTTCGCCCCGGTACGCAGAAAGATTGGTTTAACAAATGGAAAGAAACCCGTTTACAATGGCACCTGGCCTTAGGTACAGATGCTGCCAAATACCGTTACCACGAGCACACCAAGCTGGCACACTATGCTGATGCCGCTTATGATATTGAATTTGAGTTCCCGTTCGGCTTTAAAGAGGTGGAAGGTATACATAGCCGTACAGATTTTGACCTGAGTCAGCATCAACAATTCTCAGGCAAAAAAATGCAGTACTTTGATCCGGAGTTAGACGAGAATGGCAAACCTTACGGCAACTATGTACCTTATGTAATTGAAACCTCAATAGGTTTGGATCGTATGTTCTTGTTAACTATGATTAATGCTTACGAGGAAGAGGACCTGAGCACACCTGAGAAACAAGATAGCCGCACCGTATTACGCCTGCACCCTTGCTTAGCGCCGGTTAAAGCCGCTATTTTCCCGCTGACCAAAAAAGATGGTCTGCCTGAAAAAGCCCGCGAGATAATGGATAAGTTGAAGTTGGATTTTAACCTGCAATACGAGGAAAAAGATGCCATAGGCAAACGTTACCGCCGTCAGGATGCTATTGGTACACCATTTTGTATCACAGTTGACCACCAAACGTTGGAAGATAACACGGTAACCATCCGTCACCGCGATACCATGCAGCAGGAACGTGTTCCGGCTGACCAACTGGAAAAGATCATTGGTGACCTGGTAAGCTGGAAGAATTTGTTGGGATAAGAATGTATATCCCGCTGTCATGCTGAACGCAGTGAAGCATCTTATCCACCATGCTGACTAAGTGGTTAGCAAAATTTACAAGATGCTTCATTGCATTCAGCATGACAAATCAAAGTACAATTTTACTTACAAGCCAGGTTTATAGCCAAAACCTGGCTTTTTATTACATCTAACTCTTTAGCCGCCTCGCTTCCGGGGAAACCGTTAATGTCCGCATAAGTAATTTGCCGGGTGTACTCCTGTAAATATATCTTAGCTAAAGGCAAATAGCTCCAGTGCCATTTTTCCTCTTTATACCCGGTAGGCCGACCTGCATTAAAGGGCTGATAGAAGCCGAACTTATTGGCATTATTTACCAGCCAGTTATAGATTTTTTTGCCCGCCGGAGTAGTGTAGAATGCCGGACTAAGATTTACCAGATCCATGTCTGTACCCCAGTGGTGCCGTGATGTGCCGGGCATTGACCACCAGCTAAGCAGTTTTTGGGCTTTCTGCTTTTTGTCTTTAATGCCTGCAAATTCAGGGTCAGACCATTTGGAGTACCATTTGTAATGCTGATCATAAAACGAGCGCGTGCCCGATATCACGCTCAACACAACGCCATCCTTTAATGCGGCGGTATACATTTTTTGATAAGCCGCATAGGTTGCTTTTTGCAGGTACACCTTCCTATCGGTGTATTTATGACTGATCTTGATGAAAGAGGTATCGCGGGTATAGTTAATATGCCCGGTTAAAAAAGCTTTGGTTATAATGCGGCTTTGCGGATAAGCCAGCTGCACCGAGGCCATAACAAGCACCAGCGCGGCTAAAATGCGCTTTACATTCATTGTAATTGTGATAAGGTTTAAATTTAAATATTTTAAAGCAAAAATCGCTTTGCAATAGCTAATATAAGTATTTAACTAATTGGTTAGTTAAATTAATTGTATTTTTTTTACGCCTGGTTTCTTAATTGTTTTAAGTTTATTGCACATTAATACGCACACCTATGAATCATAAAGAGAGAATGTTGGCAGGCTTACCTTACAAAGCTTGGTTAGATGGATTGCCTGAAGAACAACTGGCTAACCGTAAGCGTGTATATAAATTTAACCATTGCCCGCCCGACGAGTTGGAGAAGGTAGAAGAGTACACCCGCGATATTTTAGGCAAAGCCGGTAAAAATGTAAAAATAATGGCACCCTTTAGCTGCGATTATGGCCGCCACATTGAGGTAGGCGATAATTTTTTTGCCAACTTTAACTGCGTTATACTGGATGTTGCCAAGGTAACCATAGGCAATAACGCCATGTTTGGCCCTAATGTAACCGTATCTACAGCAGGCCATCCCATACATCCCGATTCGCGCAATACCGGTTACGAATACGGTATTGAGATACACATTGGCGATAGCGTTTGGCTGGGTGCCAACGTTGTGGTGAATCCCGGTGTTCGCATTGGCAACAATGTGGTGGTAGGCTCCAATAGCGTGGTGACTAAAGATCTACCTGATAATGTAATAGCCGCAGGTAACCCTGCACGGGTTCTGCGGGAAATTACTGAAGAGGACAGGCACTATTATTTCAAAAACTACAGGTTTGATGTGGATGATTATTAAGTTTACTCACCCCGACATCGCTATGCTTGTCACCCCTCTCTGCTGCGCAAAAGAGGGAATGGATTTGTATTTATCAGCCCTCTTTACGCCGCAGGCGAAGAGAGGGCGGTCCGGCGCAGCGTAGACCGGGTGAGTAATTTGACCCCTTACTCCACCCCCAACTCCCTGTAATACCTCACCATCACCACAGCGGTAATTAGAAAAGGCAGGGTAGAGATAATGATCTTGAAATGAACTGTGGTTACGCCAATGATAAACATAAAGCCCAGCAATATGCCAAGGCAGGCGGTACCAATGTAAGTAAAAGCTTTATGTGGTTGTTTACGTAGTAAGTTAACCAACAGCAAAACCTGCCCGGCAAAAGGAATCAATATAAATGGATGTAGCGCCGAAGTTGGGTTACTAAACAAATTTTTAAAGGCCTCCACTTCCGCCTGCGCTAAAAAAATATGATTGTTGCCGCCCCATTCCATATATCCCATCAACGACGTAATAAGCAGTAACAGAATGAGCTTTTTTTCTTTTGTCATTATGTATTAATTATGGCACCAATATAGCATGTAATTACTGATTATTTACCCCGGCTCACAGGGGCTCACAGGGGCTCACAGGGGCTCACGGAGGCTCACAGGGCTCTGAGCCATCTATCTGGAACAGTTTTACTTTTACCTGCACATGAAGTTAGCAATTGTTATTGCCATCTATTATCGTCATATTGCAGTATCGATCATTAACTGCACAATGTCCTCCGCAACCAAACACGCATCTCCATTATGGGTAATTATTGCCTTCGCGATAGTTTATGTGGTTTGGGGTTCAACTTACTTTTTTATACAGATGGCCATTAACGGTTTCCCACCGTTTTTAATGGGAGCTGTGCGGTTTATAATTGCAGGCAGTATAATGCTATCCATCTGTGCATTAAAAGGCGATAAGCTTTGGATACAAAAGGATGTGGGCGTAGCGGCTTACAGCGGTTGCCTCATGCTGGTAGTTAGTATGGGTATTGTAATTTGGGCGGAGCGTACATTGCCCAGTGCTATGGTGGCTATTGTGATAGCTATTAGTCCGCTTTGGTTTGTTATACTGGATAAACCCAACTGGAAAACAAATTTCACTACCCGCAGCACCATCTGGGGATTGATAATTGGTTTTGCAGGCGTATTGCTTTTATTCGGCGAAGCCATTGCAGCCTCGTTAGAAGGCGATTTCAGTAACGAACAGTTGATAAGTCTGGTACTGCTCATATTTGGTCCGGCGGCGTGGGCCTGGGGCGGTTTGTATGCTAAAAGAAGACCCGGTACAGGCCCGGCACGGGTAACAACGGCCTGGCAAATGATGGCAGCCGGTATTGCTTATGTCCCTGTAAGTGCCATTCACAATGAGTTTGCTGGTTTTAACCCTGCTACGGTGCCGGCACACGCATGGTTAGCCATAGCTTATTTAATAGTATTCGGTTCCATTATTGCATTTACGGCTTACGTTTGGTTGCTTTCGGTAAGGCCTGCAACACAGGTAAGTACCCACGCCTATGTTAATCCGGTTATAGCGGTAGTTTTAGGTGTTTTTATAGGCAACGAAGTGATATCGTGGTTAAAAATATTGGGCCTGGCGGTAATTTTATTGAGCGTGTTGCTCATCAATTACAGGCAATACGCAAAAAAGTAGTGCGTTTATTTCTTTAGGCACTTGATGTTATGTGTTAAATGTCACTACATTAGTTGTCCAATTTTAACTGATTATGGTAATAGAAGACGCGCACTACTGGGTGAAGCATCTCCACTTGCATCCCCATCCCGAAGGTGGCTTTTATAAAGAAGTATATCGCTCTGCCAAACAGGTAACGCGCAATCCCGCGGGCGGACTAAAGCAGGCGCTTACATCCATTTATTATTTAATAAGCGGAAAGGATTTTTCCGGCTTTCACAAAATTGAGTCAGACGAGATCTGGTATTTCCATAAAGGGATACCTTTTCACATACATGTAATTGATAGCAACGGGGTATTAACTACGCATGAACTATCTGATGAGCCAAGCGGTAATATGCAGGTAATAGTTGAGGCCGGCCAATGGTTTGCCGCCGAACTTACAGATCAAAGCGGTTATGGTTTAGCCAGTTGCGCTGTTGCGCCGGGCTTTGAATTTACTGAGTTTAAAATGGCTAAAAAAGCCGAGGTGATTGAGCAGTACCCGCATCATGCTGAGATTTTTGAGCGCCTGTGCCGTTTGTAATATTCTTGTTATCAGTATTTTGGTGAAACAATAGCAGGTGGCCATCTATTATATTTGTTATAAACCTGTTTGAAAATCTAAAAAGAAACCTATTAATCATTTAATACGATGAAAAAGATCTATTTAATGAGTACTGCTGCCTTAGCTGGTGTGCTGCTCTTTGCAGGCGTTAATCGCAAACCTGCCCTGCCTTACGGCTTTGTAACAGGATCGCCGCAGGTTAAATCAATTGCCGCGCTTACTTTTGGACCCAATGGCGTATTGTTTATAGGTGATGCCGAAAATGCAAGCGTTATTGCTTTTGATACCAAAGACACCAAAAAGCCGTCAACCGTTAAAGCTTTTGATCTGCCAAAAATTGATGAGAAAATTGCAGCGGCTTTAGGTACAACCAAAGAGAATATCACCATAACAGATATGGCCGTTAACCCGGTATCAAAAAACCTGTATGTGGCTGTAAAGAGCGCTGATGGTACACCGGTATTGCTTTCAATGGGTGCAGATAACCAGATCAAAGCGGTGTCATTAAAAGATATAAACTTCTCAACAGTTACCCTCAACAACGTAGCCGGCCCTGATGAAAAAGACCGTCGCGGTGCATCTTTGCGTGTTACCTCTATCTCTGACATGGGTTTTGCAGATGGCAAGTTAATGCTAAGCGGTTTGAGCAATAAAGAGTTCAGCTCGTCATTCCGCACCATAAGCTTTCCGTTCACCTCAAAGCAGGAAGATCAGGCCAGTTTAGAAATGTACCATACCTCTCATGGCCGTTATGAAACCACTTCGCCTATACGTACTTTCAATACAACTACCATTGATGGTAAAAACTACATAGTAGCCAGTTATACCTGCACGCCACTGGTGCTTTTCCCTATGGATGAGCTAAAAGCAGGCGCACATGTTAAAGGCCGTACCATTGCCGAAATGGGTAACATGAATACCCCGTCAGATATGATATGGTTAACAGAAGGCGGTCAGAAATACCTGGTGATGGCTAACAGCAACCGCCCTGCTGCAAAAGTTAGTTACAACGATATTAAACAATTTAAGGAGTCGTTAACCGCGCCAATACCCGGCACAGGCGGCACCGCTTTTACTAAGTTACCTTTCGAGAAAGTTTTACAGTTAGATAAACTGGATGACGGCCGAGCTGTTGTTATACAGAAAAAAGCCAACGGCGATGTTGACCTTTGGACCTCAGATGGCAAAAACATATAAGTTACTTTTTATAATGCGCACCAGGTTATATCAATATAGCCTGGTGTTTTTTTTGCTATTAGTTGCGGCTTGCCAAAGTAAAACTGCTGATAATGTTAGCATTGAGTGGGAGAACGGCCGGGCTAAAAGCATATTTATCCCAAAATATCTTGTACAGGATGTTGACAGGTTTCCGCTTACCGTTTCACTGAACGGTAGCGACCGCGAAGTGTTGGGCGCGTTCATACAAACTCATACAGGTATGTTGTTTCATCCGCTTATTCCGCTATCGCCGGGGATGGAGTATGGCGTTTTGCAGCAAAACAGGGTAGTGGGAAAAGTAAAAGTTCCTGATAATACCGGTAAAAAACAACCCGAAGTAGTAGCCGTTTATCCCTTGGCAGATACTGTTCCCGAAAATTTGCTGAAGTTGTACATTCAGTTTTCTGAACCTATGCAAACCGGTAACGCGCTTGAGCACGTTTACTTACTGGATAAAAACCGCGATACCCTCGACAGGATATTCCTTAACCTGCAGCCTGAGCTCTGGGG
Organism: Mucilaginibacter auburnensis; assembly: GCF_002797815.1. Lineage (NCBI taxonomy): Bacteria > Pseudomonadati > Bacteroidota > Sphingobacteriia > Sphingobacteriales > Sphingobacteriaceae > Mucilaginibacter > Mucilaginibacter auburnensis. Next base: position 1,208,309 of record NZ_PGFJ01000002.1, on the reverse strand, counting down.
AGATAACGACAGGGTATTAACTTTATGGATAGATCCGGGACGGATAAAACGCGACTTAGTGCTGAATAAACAATTAGGTAATCCGCTGCAAAAAAATCAGCACTATGAGCTGGTGATAACCGGTGAATGGAAAGACCACCGGGGACTTAAACTCAAACAGAGTTTTTCAAAAAAGTTTATCGCTACCAGTCGTACCGACCAGCGTTTAGATATTGAAAAATGGCATATTCAAACACCTGAAGCCGGTACTAAACAGCCGCTGTATGTATCTTTTGAGCAGGCTTTGGACCATTACCTTTTACAGGAGTCTATCAGCATCATGTCTTCAGAAGGTGGGAGTATAAAAGGTAATGTTGAGCTGTTGGCAAGAGATAAAGCATGGAAATTTACGCCTGCCGAAAATTGGAAAGCAGGAAGTTATAAATTACATGTCAACTCGCGTTTGGAAGACCTTGCCGGCAATAACCTCAACAAGATCTTCGACAGGGACATCCACAAACAGCAAAAAGCGGATAACGCTTTTTATGAGCGCGGATTTTTGATAAAGCCTTAGTATTCTTGGTACTAAAATTGTGTTAGCACTTGCCTAACACACAACACTATGCCCGTATTATCTGTCCAGGTTGCCTGGCTTTTTCTGTTAGCAATACCAACAGCGTGTATTGCATGGACGGTAACTCACGAAGAGGTTTTTCGCGAGCCCCGCGAGTATTGTGTGCAACAGAGTACAAATTGTAAAAGCATAGCGGCCCGCAAGTTTTTTTACCTGTTTACCTGCGAATATTGTTTTAGCCATTATGTAACCATTTTCATGCTGATACTAACCGGCTTCAAATTCCTGCTGCCCGATTGGCGCGGGTATTTGCTGGCTGGCTTCTCTGTAGTGTGGATAGCCAATATGTATATGAGCATTTACGCTATAATAAAGATAGACATTAAGAAGGAGCGTGTGGCTTTGAAAAAAGAAGAGCAGGCAGAGTAAACGTCACAAATTACAGTCAAATTTCACTTATTTTAAAATTTGTAATAGCTTTATCGGCATACACAAAGCATTGGCAATAACATGTGTGTGTTATATTGCTGCCATTGCCAATAATCACCAGATAAACTATACAAATAATGAAATTAATAAGATGGGGTGCTGCCGGTAAAGAGAAAACAGGCGTAATTTTAAATGATAAAAGATATGATACCTCTGCTTTTGGCGAGGATTATAACGAGGCCTTTTTTGATAACGACGGCTTAACCCGCTTAGCAAAGTTTGTGAGTGATAACGAAGGCAGCCTTACTGAAATTGCTGATGGTGAGCGTTGGGGTAGTCCGTTGGGCAGACCTTCAAAGTTGATCTGTATTGGTCTGAACTACGCCGACCATGCCAAAGAAACAGGCGCTACGCCGCCTGCCGAGCCGGTAATATTTATGAAAGCTACCAGCGCTATTATTGGTCCGTTTGATGACGTGATTATACCGCGTGATGCTAAAAAGGTAGACTGGGAAGTTGAACTTGCTGTTGTTATTGGAAAAAAAGCAAGTTATGTGGAAGAAGCAGAAGCTTTAGAGTATGTAGCAGGTTATACGCTGCATAACGATATTTCTGAACGTGAGTTTCAGTTGGAGCGTGGCGGTACCTGGGATAAGGGCAAAGGTTGCGATACCTTCGCGCCAATTGGTCCGTTTATGGCAACTGCCGATGAGATACCCGATTCAGGCAACCTGAAATTGTGGTTATCTGTTAACGGCAAAATGATGCAGAACGGCACCACTGCCAACTTTATATTTAATGTGCCTTTTGTAATTGCTTACGTAAGTAAGTTCATGACCCTGTTGCCCGGCGATGTGATCACCACCGGTACACCGGCGGGCGTGGCTATGGGCATGACCCCGCAAGCCTACTTACAAGCAGGTGATGTGATGGAATTGGGAATTGAGGGCTTAGGCGTATCAAAACAAACTGTAAAAGCGTACTCAAAATAACCACCCGATAAACTAAACCTAAAAATGAAGAAAAACCTGCTCCTGTTTTTTTGCCTCGGCATTTTTGCAATAAATGTTAAGGCCGCTAAGGTTGATTCTGTAGAAACCTACAGCGACGCGATGAAGAAAAAAATCAACGCCCTGGTTATCACGCCGGATAGTTACTCCGCGGGAAAAGAATACCCGGTGGTTTATTTGTTGCACGGAGCAGGCGGTAGCTACAAAGATTGGGCACGCAGCGCTCCCGCTGTAAAGGAAAGCGTTGATGCTTATAACATGATAGTTGTTTGTGCCGATGGCGGCGTTACCAGCTGGTATTGGGATAGTCCTGTTGACCCTACTTACAAATACGATACCTATGTTTCTAAAGAGTTGGTGGCCTATGTTGACAAAAACTATAAAACCATTAAAAGCCGCACAGGCAGGGCCATTACCGGCTTAAGTATGGGAGGGCACGGCGGCTTATACTTAGGTATCAGGCACCAGGATATTTATGGCGCGGCAGGCAGCACCAGCGGTGGCGTTGATATCAGACCGTTCCCTAAAAACTGGGATATGGCAAAACGTTTAGGCAACTATGCAGAAAATCCGGATGTGTGGGAGAAATACACCGTTACCAATCTACTACACCTGATAACTCCTAAATCACTCGCCATTATTTTTGACTGCGGTACTGAGGATTTCTTTTACAAGGTAAACACCGAACTGCACGATAAAATGGTTGAACGCAATATAGAGCACGATTTTATTGTTCGGCCGGGTGCGCATAATTGGCAGTATTGGTCAAACTCCATAAGCTATCAGTTGTTGTATTTCAACCTGTATTTCAAAAAGAATAATCCCGGACGGTAAGTAAAAATAACAGCCATGAAAAAAAGGCAATTTGCTTTAGGCTTAAGCATAGTAATGTTTTCGGCTACCATAACGCTGGCGCAACCGCTTCCCAAACGTTTTGTTGAGAGTAAGTCAAGTACGCTTTATGATGTCAATGCGTTGAAAACCGTGTCTGCAGCGGTTAAGGCAGAGGACGCTATTGTCTCAGGTGGAAAAGTTGTGGTTCTACAAAAAGCGGGCGACGGCGTTAGTTTTAAAGCGGTAAGGACTGCTCAAACGTTAGCAATTCGCTATGCCTCAACTGGAGTTGGTATTGCTGATGTTTATATCAACGGAAAAATTATTAATAAGATAAATTTCCACTCGTCAGGCAATAGTAGCCAATTTCTTAATTCGGTAGTTAAAGTTAAGATGCCGATTGCGGCGGATGTTGTAATTAAGTTAGCAACATCTGATGTCGCTTTGCGGATAAATCAAGTAGCGGTGGGGGATAATCTAAACTTACCGCCCGACATTTGGAACCTTCCCGAATTACCTGTAGCTGACGGCCCTTTTAAGCCTGATTGGAAAGCCATTGGAAATACATACATGGCACCTGATTGGTGGCGGGAAGCCAAATTTGGAGCGTGGTCGCATTGGGACCCACAATCAGAACCAGAACAAGGGGACTGGTATGCCCGAAAAATGTATCAGGAGAACTCTCCGGTATATAAGTTTCACGTTAAAACCTATGGGCATCCGTCTAAGTTCGGTTATAAAGACATCACTAACATATGGGTTATTGATAAATGGAATCCCGAGGAGTTAATGGCTCTTTATGTACAAATGGGCGCCCGCTATTTTATGGCGATGGGTGTACATCATGACAATTTTGATTTGTGGAACTCAAAATACCAACCCTGGAATTCAGTTAATATCGGTCCAAAAAAAGATATTGTTGGCATTTACGAAAAAATTGCGCGTAAGCATGGTTTACGGTTCGGCATTGGTTTTCATAACACCCCACCACGCACATGGGGACAATTTATGCCAGTTAAATATTTAAGCGATAAAAACGGCGAATTAAAGGGTGTGCCCTATGATGGGTTAAATACTGTAGCTGATGGAAAAGGGAAATGGTGGGATGGTTTTGACCCGGTTGACCTTTATGGCCCGGTGCATAGCGCTAAAGATGCCCCATTGCGTTCGCCCTTTGCCAATCAGTTTATGTGGCGTGTTGATGATGCTATAACCAAATACCATCCTGACGTAATTTACTTTGATGAACATGCAGGAGACTCACAGGTTGATCTTGGTGTGCACATGGGCTTAGGTTTTTTAGCGCCGCAACTTATAGCCAATTATTATAACAAATCCCTTAAATGGAATAAAGGGAAAATGGATGTTGTAGTGAACTTGAAGGGTGTTGGCGGCCGGTACAATAGTTTCCAAAACAGCAACGAATTATTGCCTTATGTAGAACATTCGCTGGTTAAAAGTTCAGAGAAGATAATAGAACGTGAAATAATGGCTTATCCTTTTCAAACAGAGGAGTCTATATCTGAATGGCATTATGAAACAGGTCAGAAATATTTAACAGCAGCAGAAATTGTTAAGATATTGATGGAAAATGTTTGTCGCAATGGTACGCTGCTGCTTAATCTTACCCAACATAACCGCGGCGACCTTGATGCAGTAGTTGTTACAACGGCTAAAGACATTGGTGCATGGTTGAAACTAAACGGCGAGGCAATATATGGTTCGCGACCATTTGAAGTGCATGGCGATGCCAACGTTTATTACACACGTAATAAAGGTAAACTCTACGCTACATGTAACAACTGGCAAAGCGGTACTGTTAAGTTAACTGCATTAGCTACAGATGGTGCCACGCTTGGTAAAGTTACCAAGGTTGAATTACTGGGTGATGGTGCCACAACCGAACTATCATTTGTGCAAAATGAGCAAGGTTTAACTGTTAATGTGCCGACAATGTCAGCAATTGCTATAAACGGCATTGCGGATGCAACTTTGGCAGCGGGATATCGCGTTTTGCGTATTACGCATAGCAAGACCTGGATAAATGACGATGATCCCGGTGTGATGATAGCTCAAGGTTGGTTCAGACAAAGTAATTTAAACAACGGAGATTTCAATAACGATTTAACAACCAGTAATGTGGCAGGTGCTAAATGGAGTTTTTCCTTTGCTGGTACAAATGTTTCGGTAGTGGCACCAAAACAAGCAGGAGCGGGCAAAGTAAATGTGCTTTTAGATGGTAAACTGGTTAAAATTGTAGATCTGTCAGCCAGTGGTGATAGCAAAAGGCAACAAACAGTTTTTACTGCAAAAGGGTTAAAGCAAGCTGCGCATACACTAACGATTATTAATGCAGGTAATAAACCGGTTGCTATTGATGCTTTAATTGTAAACGATTCTAAACCATGACGTATATCCCCTCGCCCCAGCGTTACAGCCAAATGCCTTACAAGCGTTGTGGTACAAGCGGTTTAAAATTGCCGCGGGTATCATTAGGCTTATGGCAAAACTTTGGTGAGTATGATAATCTGACGAACTGCAAGGAAATTTTACGTACCGCGTTTGATGCGGGTATAACGCATTTTGACCTCGCCAACAATTACGGTCCACCGCCGGGTTCGGCTGAAGAGAACTTCGGGAAAATATTGCATACCGATTTCAGAGATCATCGAGATGAGCTGATCATATCTACAAAAGCAGGGTACACCATGTGGGATGGTCCTTATGGCGATTGGGGTTCCAAGAAATATTTGGTCTCCAGTCTGGATCAAAGCCTTAAGCGCATGCAGCTGGACTATGTGGATATCTTCTATCATCACCGTCCCGATCCTGAAACGCCGTTGGAGGAAACCATGGCGGCGTTAGATCTGATAGTGCGTCAAGGTAAAGCGCTTTATGTGGGCATCTCCAATTACCGTGTACCACAGGCGCGCGAGGCAATTGCGCTACTCAAGCAAATGGGCACCCCTGTAATTATCCATCAACCCAAATACTCTATGTTTGAAAGATGGGTTGAAGGTGGACTGCTTGATCTGTTAGAAGAGGAAGGTATTGGCTGCATTCCGTTTTCGCCATTGGCGCAGGGCTTGCTTACGGATAAATATCTAAAAGGCATACCCGATGATTCAAGGGCGCTCAAAGTGGGCGATTTCCTGACGCCTAAAAATATAACTCCCGACGTTTTAGCCAAGGTTACTCAACTGAATGAGATGGCGCAACAGCGCGGGCAAAAGCTGGCGCAAATGGCTTTATCCTGGATATTAAAAGATGAACGTGTAACATCTGTATTGATAGGAGCAAGCAAGCCATGGCAAATTGCAGACTCCATTGCAAGTTTGGATAATACCCAATTTGATGAAAAGGAACTGGCAGCTATCAACAACATTCTGAGCGCTTAAAAACCAAAGTGCTGATTTCGTCGCAGCATTTAGCCCATCTAAAAATATTATATTTGAGGCAGATACGTTTTTTTTAAATTGTATCTGCCCCTATGTTGCCAATTAAGTTACACGCTGCAAACCACAGATATGTAAAAATAGCTTTGCTGCTTTTTGTTGTATTGCTTTTAATGAGCAATACAGGCATGAGCATGAAGCTGCCTGCCTATCCAACGGCAAAAAAAGGCGTGCTTGATCTGCGTTCGGCAGCAATGAACGAAAAGATACCGCTCAACGGTGAATGGCTTTTTTACTGGCAGCAACTGTTAGCGGAAGGCGACAAAGCATCCCATCCGAATATTGTTGAATTCCCGTCGCTGTGGAATTCAGGTCATAAAATAAATGGCAGAGAGTTGCCGGCATTTGGCTACGCGAGTTACAGGCTTACTGTGCTGTTGCCCAAAAAACATGGCGATCTGCGCTTAACTGTTCCTGATGTTTATAGTGCTTATGCCTTGTACGTAAACGGAAAACAGGTTGCCACAAACGGAAAGGTAAGCAGGAGCGACGAGGGTTTTGAACCTTATTGGCAATATAAAACAATAGATTTTGGCCAGAATGCCGATACCCTAAATCTGGTATTGGAGATAGCCAATTTTGTGCATAGCAAGGGTGGTATAACCAAACCTTTATATATTGGCGACAGGGAAGTTGTACGGCTTGACCGGCAGCAGGATGAGGCTATTGACCTGTTGCTAACCGGCTGTTTGATAATGGGCGGTTTGTTTTTTTTCGGTCTTTACCTTTTTGGTAACCGAGACAGGGCCATTTTACTGTTTTCATTGTATGTACTGGTTTACAGTTACCGCATTATTGGTATTGATAACTATGTATTGCATACCATCATTCCTAATATGGATTGGTACATAGCCGTAAGATTAGAGTATCTGACCCTGTTTGTTGGTATTGGCCTGTTTGGGCTGTACAGCCGCTACCTTTATCCACTGGACATTAACGGACCCACACTTAACGTTATAGCGGTTGTCTGCTTTGCTTTTGCGTTGGCATCGTTAGTATTGTCGCCCTATTATTTTACACAGCTTATCAATCCATTTTTGGTGTTGATGATGTTTTGCCTTATCTACATTCCATCGGTTTATCTCATAGCATTCAGGCGCAAACGGCCGGGCTCAATATACGCCTTGTCAAGCTCCATCGCTTTAATGTTTGTATTTGCCATATCGCTGTTTCATTATTGGGGTTTCCTGCCGCAACTGCAGGTGCTTACTTTTATTGGGTATGTAAGTTTTTTCTTTTTACAGTCGCTGGTGTTGTCGCACAGGGTATCATTCGTTTTAAAGAATGCACAGCAGCAAGCCGAGCAGGGCCTGAAAGCAAAGACGGAATTTTTAAGTACCATGAGTCATGAGATCCGCACACCGCTCAATTCGGTGATCGGTATGAGTCATTTAATGCTTAAAAATGATCCTCGACCAGATCAACGCGAACACCTTGATGTAATTATTTTCTCTGCCAATAATTTACTGGGCATTGTAAATGATATTCTTGATTATAACAAGATAGAAGCAGGCAAAATTACCTTTGAGCGTATTGAGATGGATCTGCTTGCTATAGCGCGTAACGTGGTGAATAGTTTACAAACCTCAGCTAATGATAAAGGCATCACACTCAAATTGGTGGGGGATGAGCAACTTAAAAGCAAGCTGATAGGCGATCCCATCCGTATATCGCAGGTTATTACTAACCTGGTGCATAATGCTATTAAATTTACACCATCAGGGTTTGTAGAGGTAAGCATAACTGTGCAGCGTCAAACGGATACCAACATTACGGTAAAAGTGGCGGTAAAGGATACAGGTATTGGTATATCGGCAGATAAGCAGGACCTGATATTTGAACGCTTCACTCAAGCCGATTCTTCAACATCACGAGGTTTTGGTGGTACAGGCCTGGGGCTCGCCATAAGCAAGCGCATTCTCGAATTACAAAATTCTTCGCTTGAACTGATCAGTGCCGAAGGCAAGGGGTCTGTATTTTATTTTGTGCAGACATTTCAAAAGGTCGTCAATACCTTACCTGAGATAA